>NZ_JBHFNP010000350.1:0-4370 GCF_041929235.1 Microseira sp. BLCC-F43 | reverse complement strand
GGGGCACGGCAATCATAAAATCTTCTCTTGTACCGAATGTTTCTGCTGCCGTGCCCCTACACACAAACCTTTGGGGCACGGCAATCATAAAATCTTCTCTTGTACCGAATGTTTCTGCTGCCGTGCCCCTACACACAAACCCAGTTTATAGGCAATAATTTACCTAAAAAAATACCTTTAAAAGAAACCCGGTTTCTTTAAGAAACCGGGTTTCTAGCAATTATGGCAGAATTCGCAAGGTGATGTGAACGGTACCATTAGCAGCTTGGGAAGGACGCCAGGTGGTGAGTGCGCGCTTAATTATCTCCACCACTTCCGCATCTTTCAGCGTTGAAGCTTCCTCATCTAACATTATCTGCTTCACGCGACCTTTGACTACTTTGAACTCGAAGACAATTTCGCCACTATTACCAGAAGGAAATTGCAACAGTTGTAGATGTTGGGTGAGAGCATTAATCGATGCTTGATCTAATCCCGTGATGCTGATAACTTGCAACTTGCGATCGCGTGCTTTTGGTGTTGCAGGAGGCATCGATACAGGCTCAAACATGCACGCTAAACTAGGTTCTACGTTAACGATATCAGGAGCGATCGAGAAAAGCTCAAATGAGTCAGATTCCTGCTCCATCCAATCTGTGGCGCTATTGTTAATCGCTAACGATTGTGGAACCGATCTTGCCTTTTTGTGGTAACTTTGCGATGGCGCTCTTGCAGACATTGGCGCTGCCGGAGGTGAAGCAGCATCAGCTTCTCCAAAAATACCTTCGTAACTAACACCTTCAGGCATTTCTACAGGCACTTGCACGGTAATTTTCTCACCTTCAGAATCGACGCGCACATCTTCGCTAACGGCGACAAATGCCGTATATTGCGATAACAATTGATAAGTTAACGCTGTTTCGGTAACTGCTTCTACTCCCGCTTTGGTGTCGTAACTCACCATTTGTTTCGTTAGGTCTTTAATGCGCGCCCGTCCCCAAAGCTGTGCAATAGCTGGATTACCCGTTTCGTCAAAATTGAGGTGAAACGTCTTTTCATAGCGTTTACCGCCCGCAGCGATGCCGCCAATCTGCAATTTTCCAGCAATACCATCCTGTTTGCGTCCAAACAAAACTAACGGCTGTTCGGCAAATAAATCGGGTGCGACGGCAGGATAAATCGCTGGATTTTCTCCCGTACCTTCCCAAGTTATTTGAATATTTATCAGTACGGGATTGTTGATTTGCCGGAAGAACTTTTCAGCTACTTCTTCAGTTGGTTCATCGTGACGAATAATGCGAGATGTTCCTCGTCCAATTTCGGCAACGCGATTTAAGAAAAATCGATTCACCGAACTGCCAGCGCCGAAACTATAAAGGCGATTTCCCGATTGCAGGTGCTTTTGGACTTCTGCCAAAATTTCATTTTCGTTGCCAATGTAACCATCGCTTAGCAATACAACGCTCCGCAAGCGTCCTGGTGGTGTTGGGACATTAATCGCGGCGCGAATACCGCTGAGCATTTCCGTAGCACCGCCAGCTTGTAGGTTGTTGATGTAGTTAATTGCTTTAGCACGATTTTCGGGAGTATTTGGTAACGGTGTGGGAGATAATTGCCTGACACTATTGGAAAAATCGAGAATCGAAAAAGTGTCGTAAGGGTTCAATCCATTGATGAATCGTCGCATTAATTCCTGACATTTCATCAGCGGATCGCCTTGTTGAGAACCGGAAGTATCGACCAGGAATACAACATCTTTTGGCACTATTTCATTGGTGCTATATTCCAAAGCGGGAATCAGATAAATGGCGAAGTGTCCGCCGCGAGAATCTGACTGAGTTAGTACGGTAGCTTGCGTATTGTTACCGGCAATTTGATAGCGCAGAATTAAATCTTTGTTGGGAATTGTGTCTTCGCCGCCTAATTTTACCCGCACAATTTGACCCCCCTGTGTCCCCCCTGCGAGGGGGGAGGATAAGGATTGACCCCCCTGTGTCCCCCCTGCAAGGGGGGAGGATAAGGATTGATCCCCTCCTGCGAGGGGGGAGGAATTTAGGTGTTCTATGCGGATTTGATGGGAAGGCGATCGCACATCTTTTATCGCCACCCCTGCATCAATTTCTACCGTTACGTTAATGTCATGTCCCGAACGAGTTCCAGGGGGTAAAATTGGCGCGTTGAGACGCTCAGCATCGGGTACGCGATCGCTATCCTCGTTTAATGTCATCGGTGCAGTTGCGGTGGCGCTAGTAGCATTTGGAGCGATGGGAGTTCCGGGAATATAGCGAGGCCCGACAACCATTGGAAAGACGAATTCGTAATCGCCACCCTCGAATTTTAAGCTATCGGTATAGCGAATTGTGACATCAATTTCTTCGCCGGGTTTGATGTTAGCAAGAGATTGGGTAAAGATATTGTCTCGTTCTTGTTCTAATAACCCAGCGGTGCGACCTTGTTGTTTAGCTTGTTCGTAAATTGCTACCGCTTCCTCGCGTTTTTTGATGTTGCCTTTGATGATGCGAACGCCTATTTTTATCTCCATATCATCCACCGCAGCTTCATCAGGTAGCGGGAAGACATACACCGCTTCCAAAGTCGCCGTGAAGGGGTTTTGAAATTTTTGCGTCACCTCGACTCGCGACAAGTTTCCAGCAACTTTAGCCTCAACTTCGGTATGTTTCAAAGGAAAAACTAACTGCTGTCCTTCGCGGGATTGGACATATAACCCGCCTAACTGATGGTTTTTGCTTCCAACGGTATTCATAAACAACTCTCCTTTTTATCACAGTGAATCAATTCTCGCGATTGCTGCCTCACGCGACGATTCATCGCTGCTTGCTGCTTGTATGAAACCAAGCTAACTGCCGCAGCTGTAGGTCATCACCTAACCAGTGTTAGGAATTTTGTTAGGATGTTGGGAAGCAAGTGAGGAGAAATTTTCACTATGGCATCTAACCCAGAACCGTTTGCACAAGCTAAAAACGACTGGAATCTAGAAAAGCTTTACCAAGATCTCGCCGCTGCCAAAACGCAATTTACTGGTAAACCCAAACAACTAACTCCCGTAGAAATGGGTTGCTTGCGGGGGTTGCTTTGCGGTTATGGTTCTACTGAAATCGCAGCCCAACTGAATCGGGAACCCAGGGGAGTGCGAGTGGACTTATCCAGGGGGTTGTATCGTTACGTAGAAATACTCACCCTACGACCCACCAACAGCCTAAAAGACTGGAGAGATGTTGCTAAATGGCTTGAAGAAGCAGGATATAAAACTCGTTTTAATCCTGTTTCTGGAACGATTAATGATTCGCTAATCAAAATCGTTGATGTTTCCCTAGAAGGAAATAGCAATTCTCCAATCGTTGACCTTAAAGTTCGCAATATTGGCAGTCACGTGGCTTTTCTGAAAAGCACTAAGTTTTTGTTTAGCAATGCTTGGGTTCTCAAAAGCTGGATTATCCTTGCTCCTGCCAAACCTGCTAGGTCTGCTATCGAATCTCTGGTTGAATTTGATGAGCTTCCATCATTCAGTAGACCCGTTACACCTAGTTATAATTATGAAGTAAATTTGCCAGAGTTTTTACATTTTAATCTTGAGATGCCGTGCTTGTTTGAGGAAGATGCTTTAGATAATAACCATCAATTTTTTCTCAATAAATCTGTCTATACCCAGGAGTTTAAGATTTCCCAGTGCGTTGCTTCCAATGATGTGGATCGATTTACCTTTACTTTGTCTATGCCTAAAACTAGCCAGCAATTGATAAGCGATCGCCAGCTTTCTTACCTAATTTATACCTCTTATATTTATCATTTCAATCTAGAACTTGTTTATGATGAAGATGATAAAACCGTTCAAAGCTCCCCGCTAATCCTTTGGCTAGATCCTCATTTGCCTCAAAATGGAGAAATACGCTACTTTTTTGCGGATTTTGCCGCCAAATTACGCAAATTGAATTTACCTGAAGAAATTCAAGAATACAGTCGGCGTAATCAAGAAGTAATTTCAGAAATTCACAAACTAGAAGCAATTAAAAGTGTATCGTTGAGTCAAATGATTCAGGAATATTATAATTTTACTGAAAAGCGAAAAAATCCATCCTTATTACGTCGTTTATTTGGAGATATTTCTAAATAGCGATATGCCAAGGGCACGCTACGCGATCGCATGGGGGGCGGGTTTATTTGAGCTATCTGTATTAGGCAGATATCATCGGTATAGCGGATTGCAGTCGGATGAGGGACACCTTCGTTTGTCAAGCGCGCACCCATAATGGTGCGCGCATGAAAAACATTGCCGATTTTTCAGTACCACACACAAAAAACAAATAGCAGTAAAACCCGCCCCAACAACCAAATTTTACAAAAAAAAAAAACCCCCAGATGAAAAAAAGGTA
>NZ_JBHFNP010000035.1:0-2691 GCF_041929235.1 Microseira sp. BLCC-F43 | reverse complement strand
TTTCACCAAAGAAATGGGTCTTTTGCCCCGTCCTTCTAGGACGGCTTTTCTTGATTTCTGATGTACTGTTTGAGAACTTCGAGTGGTGCGCCGACTACAGATATAGCAAAGTAGCTGGGACTCCAAAGCGCTTCTTTATGAGGTTTTGGGAGTCCGGCTTGTCCATATCGCCGACTCGATACACCCGGGAAGTGCGTTAACAATTTGTGAAACTGACAGCTTTGGCGGGTATTCAATCAGCGCATGAACGTGGTCTTTTTCGCCATTAAATTCAAGGATTTGAAAGTCCATCTTTGTTGCTACCTCCCTAAATGATTTTTCAACCAACTCAATGGCTAAAGCCATGAACACTGACCGGCGATACTTTGTTACACAGACCAAATGAATTTTTAAGTCTGTAACACTATGTCTTTCTCTAGGAAATTGAGTTGTCATTTTGTGTAGACCAACTTATAATTGAATAACAGACCAATTTTACCAAAGGTCATGAAAGCCAGGTATCAGTATCGTTTTTACCCGACAAACCAACAACGTCAGATCCTAGCTCAGTTATTTGGTTGCGTGCGCGTAGTTTGGGTGCGATTCGTTCCGGCAAAAATGGAAAGCCCAACGGCCCAAGTGTAAGCAGGGCAAGGTTTATAATAACTAACCTTGACAATCTAATTTCCGTGATGGTGTAAGTCCATCCCTCTTGATGTTGGAGTGACAGCCTAACCCCCAATCTATAAAACTGGTAATCTTATAGGTTGAAGCGGGGTTAAACGGTGGTAACTTAAAATCCGATTAAGAATCCCATCTAGCATCTAGTCATGGGTAGAAATACGAACTTTCATCTGAAACACCGTAACGCGCAACCAGCCCACTCGGATTATTGGCTGGAGACAAAATGTCAAAAGTCTAAAATGCCAGATGACTCCAAACTCATAACTGGTAACATCCATAAAGACTCGCTGTATAGAAAGACCCTAAAACTAGGAACAACGGAAATTAGGAACTCAGTAACCCTGATAAATCTCTTAAGACAGGTCGAATCTCAGCGCAAGGTTTATAAGGAGAGGATGATTCAAGAAGCAAATGCCTGTTTGTAATGAATAGGATATGCAGACGTGAATCCGGTTACAGGGATTATTCAAATGTTATGGACACGGTAGAACCGATGTATGAATGGAAGAACATCAATTGGCGTCAAGTCGAAAGATGCGTCTTTAAGTTGCAAAAACGAATATTCAAAGCCAGCCAACAGGGTAATGTCAAGTTAGTCCACAAATTACAACGGCTACTCCAAAACTCATGAAACGGAAAATTATTAGCTGTACGACGGGTATCACAAGATAATCAAGGTAAGAAAACGGCAGGCGTTGACGGAATAAAGTCCCTAACACCTAAAGAAAGAATTACCTTAATTTCCCTAGTCAAATAGGGAAATAAATCGAAACCTAACCGTAGGGTTTGGATACCCAAACCAGGGACAGAAGAAAAGCGACCATTAGGGATTCCAACAATATATGAACGCGCTTTACAAGCATTAGTAAAACTAGCGGTGGAACCCGAATGGTCAGCTTGTTTTGAACCCAACAGTTATGGATTCCGACCAGGACGTTCTACTCATGATGCAATCGAAGCAATCTTTACAGCAATCAAACAGAAATCAAAATTTGTTCTGGATGCTGATCTAGCCAAATGCTTTGACAAAATCAACGATGAAAAACTTCTGGCAAAACTCCAAACCTATCCCAAGCTAAGAAAACAAATCAAAGCTTGGTTAAAATCAGGAGTCATGGATGACAAAACCCTATTCCCAACTGATGAAGGCACACCACAGGGCGGTGCGATCAGCCCATTATTATCCAACATAGCCTTACATGGAATGGAAGAAAGAGTTAAGCAATATGCAGAAACTCTAAAAGGGGGAAAAAGGGACAAGAGAAAATCCCTGTCACTAATCAGATATGCAGATGATTTTGTCATCCTACATGAACGATTAGAAGTTATTCTTGACTATTGGTTAGCAGAAATAGGATTAGAACTCAAACCTAGTAAAACCAAAGTTACTCACACGCTTAATAACGTGAAAGGAAATGTCGGCTTCGATTTTCTTGGGTTCACCATTAGACAATACCTAATAGGTAAAAATCCTAGTGGTAAAGAGCCTCACGGAAATCAACTAGGATTTAAGACTCTCGTTACACCTAGTAAGAATAAAGTTAAACTCCATATTCAAAAGATTGGAGAAACAATAGCCAACAACAAAGCCTCTACCCAAATGACAATAATAAAGGAGGTTAACCCGATAATTAGAGGCTGGTATAATTACTACTCAACGGGAGTATAGCTATTGTGACCATATCCTTTATCAACAATTAAGGGCATGGACAAGAAGAAGACATCCCAACAAAAATGCCCAATGGGTTACAGCTAAATACTGGCACTCGGAAGGTAACAGAAATTGGGTATTCTCTACTAGGTCAGGACATTCCGCCTACAAACTGCTACGACATTCTGATACTAAAGTCATCAGACATACAAAAGTGGAAGGCAACAGAAGTCCATTTGACGGAGACTTAACATACTCGAGTAGTCCTATGGGATTGCACCCAGAAATGCCACCAGAAAAAGCCTTTATGTTAAAGAAACAAAAAGGCAAATGTGCATACTGTGGATTGCACTTTCTCGATGGAGACTTATGAGAAA
>NZ_JBHFNP010000349.1:0-102407 GCF_041929235.1 Microseira sp. BLCC-F43 | reverse complement strand
TCGGAAGTTACGCCGCGGCGCGGCAACTTCCGTTCACCCGCTTTTTTACTGTCACAAACAGCTATACACCACACCAGGTCTGGCTTTTACTCGCCCCAGCCCTTTTTACTCCAGATGCGATTGGGCGAAGCGGATATGCCTCCGGCAATCCCATGTGACAGTTGCGTAAGTCCTGTTTTGGTTAGAGTGTTTCAGCCTTATTTCACTCCTTATTCCTTACGAAGCTTTGATGATGGTTCACTTTCGTTAGCCTGATCAATCTTCCCTTTGCTCACGCACCGATTTTAGGCTACCCGTGTGTTGAGCTTTCGTGCCTTGCATTCCATCAATTTCATTACTTACTCTTGATCTAGGCGGGGTTATTAACCCTTTTACGTAGGGACAAGGAGAAAGGATTCCTTGGGGAGATAGGTCTCCCAGTCGTTTAGCACTCTCGTGCCTAACACGCGACTTTCACGTCGCACAAACTCCAGGAACAGTTGCCACAGGTCAGTTAGGCTGCGGACTTCTGCTAAGACTGGGGGCTTGGCTAGGTAGCTGCCTAATGGCCTCAGTAGCCCCCCTTGAATATCTGTTTCGATATCCCAGGCAATGACCTGTGCTTTCTTGCGGTTGTCTGGGGTGTCTTGAAGTCCTAGTGAGAAATACCTACTGCTGCCAGTGGTGACAGTTCTGGGGAGCCTAAGCCTAAGCCAGCCGTGATGGGTTTCGATGCCTACAGTACCTTTAGGGGCTTTCATTCTGGGTAACCCGTTGTAGCGATCCAGGTAGCCAGAAGGGTGAAACCTCAGAACACAGAGGCTTGTCTGATAGGGGTTCCAAGCGTGAAACTGGGCTGTTCTTATATTTGCAGACCACTGCCTTACCACTTGGCTATACTGCCGCTTTCTCAGAGTTTTTATTATACCAGATTTTTTTGATTATTTGAAATATCCACTAACTTGATGCGATCGCACCAGCCCAAACCTTGCTTACCCGGCATATCTCAGGTTTTTACTAGAGTAATGTTAAGAAGTGTAACAATATTGCCATCAAACCAGCTTAATGTCTTGACAGCAAGGTTGAGAATGGATAATCTGATATGCATACCCGGGTAGAACACTAATGAGTCATATGCAAGATAAACAAAAAGTTACGTTGTATCTTTCACCAGAGCTGCATCGTCAACTCAAAATCCGAGCAGCAATTGACTCAGAGCCGATGTCAGCGCTCGCTCAAAAAGCGCTCGTATTCTACCTAGCTCATCCAGAAGTGGTAGAAGAGGTAGAGGAAGCAACCAAAGGTCAAACTCATCGGGTTTATCACTGTCCGGAATGTACGGGTGCGGTGGTAATGCAGGAAGGAGAACTGGTATCGCTCAAAAAGCAACCAGGTGTGCTGCCGGAGGAATCGCTCCCAGTTGACAAAGTGCCTGTAAGCTCTGGAACCACAAAAGAAGGCGAGGAAGAATTAATTCCTTGTTCCTTGGTCAGGTAAAAAATATCCTGCTTAAGGTTGGTGCAAGTAACGCTAGTACGTTATAGCATTTGGATTTAAGCGGAGTGTGTAAATGTCTGCAACGTTTCTAGTCGGTCGATAGTAGGTCGATGGCCATGCAAGAAGAACTCAACGTTCTAGTTCAAGCTCAATACCCTCTGATCTACCTGGTAACTTCCGAGGAAGAACGGGCAGAGCAGGCAATAGCAACAATCGCGAAAATCAGCAGACCTCAAAGACGAGTCTTTGTATGGACAGTCACCCACGGTCTAGTTGATTACGAGCAACCTCGCAACATCACCCAGCACAATACAGTCTCGCCAGAGGCAGCGATTGAGTGGGTGATGAACCGGCAGCGAGACCCAAGTATATTTATATTCAAAGATTTACATCCATTTATTGATTCGCCAGCGACAACGCGGTGGTTAAGGGATGCGATCGCAAGCTTCAAAGGCAGCCAGAAAACCATCATCCTGATGTCACCCGTGCAGCAAGTTCCAATTGAGTTGGAAAAGGAAGTAGTGGTTATAGACTTCTCGCTGCCGGACATGGGAGAACTCAATCAAGTACTAACCCAACATCTGGAGCAAAATCGCGGGCGTCGTCTAACTACAGAAGCGCGAGAGAAACTTTTAAGAGCGGCTTTGGGCTTAACGCAGGATGAAGCGGAGAAAGTTTACCGAAAAGCCCAAGTTACTACAGGTCGGCTGACGGAAGCAGAAGTTGATATCGTTCTATCTGAGAAAAAACAACTTATTCGTCGCAACGGCATCTTGGAATATATCGAAGAAGACGAAACGATTGATGCTGTTGGTGGTTTAGAAGAATTGAAGAAATGGCTTAAACAACGCTCCAACGCTTTTACGGAGCGAGCCAGAGAATACGGGTTGCCCCAACCGAAAGGGATGCTAATCCTGGGAGTACCGGGTTGTGGTAAGTCCCTGATTGCCAAAACGACTTCTCGCCTCTGGGGTTTACCAATTCTGCGACTGGACATGGGGCGCGTCTACGACGGTTCGATGGTAGGTCGATCGGAAGCTAACCTGAGAAATGCCTTAAAAACGGCAGAATCAATTTCCCCGACAATTCTGTTTATTGACGAGTTGGATAAAGCTTTTGCGGGTAGCACAGGCTCGTCTGACTCGGATGGCGGGACTTCCAGCCGCATATTCGGCTCTTTCCTCACCTGGATGCAAGAAAAAACTTCCCCGGTGTTTGTAATGGCAACGGCGAACCGAGTAGAACGCTTGCCAGGGGAATTTTTGCGGAAGGGTCGCTTTGATGAGATTTTCTTTGTAGACTTGCCCACACCCGAAGAGCGCCAGGAAATCTTTAAGATTCACCTAACCAAGCGCCGCCGCGAAATCGAGCGCTTCGACCTCGAGCAACTGGCTAAGGTTTCCGATGGCTTCTCTGGGGCAGAAATTGAGCAGGCACTGATTGCAGCGATGTATGAAGCCTTTGCTCAGGATAGAGAATTCACGCAGCTAGATATTATTGCCGCGATTAAATCGACGTTACCGCTGTCTCGCACGATGACCGAACAGGTCACGGCGCTACGAGACTGGGCCAGACAGCGGGCGCGGCCTGCTGCATCTTCCGTCGCCGAATATCAGCGACTGGAGTTCTAAAAGCTTTCTCCTGCTCCCAACAGGAGGAAAGGCTAGCTTTCGCTAGCAGTTTGATAAAAAGCCGCACTTTTAAAGGCGGTACGATCTCTCAAAAAACGTTGTCGTTTGTTTTCGATCTCTCTAGGAGGAAATCCCAATGTCTCACTTCAGCACACTGCGTACCAAGATCACCGATGCCGAAATCCTGAAAGCTTCTCTGCGCGACCTGGGCATCAACGTTAAGACCAATGCAGACGTTCGCGGCTACAACGGTCAACGGGTTCGTTCTGACATCGTTGCAGTTCTGGAAGGCGAATACGACCTCGGCTGGTCTCGCAACAGCGATGGTTCTTTCGACCTAATCGCTGACCTGTGGGGTGTTGCTAAGAAGCACAACCAAACCGAACTGATCAATTCTATCAATCAGAAGTACGCAGTCAACAAAACCTTGGCAGAAGTCAAGCAACGCGGTCTGCAAAATGCCAATGTCAAATTGGTGCTGCAAAAATAGTTATTTTGCGCGTTCCCAAGCTCGCGGGTTAACCAACGGGAGGTTAGCCCGTTTTTCTTCCCAGTTCCTGATACAGGTTTAAGAAATGAAATATTCTATCCGCTTTAGTGTGGATGGAGCGCGTCAATAAACGCCCTGCTTTATAAGTGGGGCGTTTTAATTGGTCAAGGGAATTAAGAATTCAAACACAATTTAAACCGCATTTGGGATTATTTAAGTAACAAAGTAGCATAAGTTACCTCGTTAGCCGAACAACTGGAAAAATTAATCTCTCTTAACTCGAAAAATAAGTATAATTGCTGATTGACAAAGTTCCTCCAACTTAAATTAAACCTAATACTATGCCAAGACAACTAGGAGATAGGGTATCTTCTAATCGGTTCTTGGGTTAAGCAGTTGGACGGGAGTTACTGGTTTTGATTCAGGAATCAGGGCTGAGGCTGGCTGCCCGATCAGCCTGCAACACGTTACACAATCCTATTTTAAATTTATTTATTTATAAAATTTTATAAATTATTTATATAAAATAAATGCCGTTGACTTGACATTACTGGAAAGAGGGATGTTAAATTAATGGGGTTTGTTACCAAGCTGAGCAGAAGGAATAAGATCGCATAATCCTGAATCGACAACTGGCAACATCATGATTGATAGCTACCCAAGAGAGCTAGGGGTCTATAAACATGACAATAGTCAAAAACCTGACCTCTTGAGTTTCTTGTCTCTCGTTACCCGAGCTGCGAAGTTATCCGAGATGTCGGCAGTGGACTCAAATTCAAAAAAAAAGGTCTGCTTACCTTATTGGAACGAGTTTTGTCAGGCGACATCGGAATGGTTGTCATTGCCAACTCATACTGACTTTGTAGATTTGGGGGAGACTATTATTCATGGCTTGCAGACCACAGCGGGTGTAAAATTATGCTTCTCAAGAACAAGGTACTTAGCCCAGAGCGAGAAATGCTTGAAGATGTTCTTGCCATCATCCATGTCTTCTCCTGTAAGCGTGAAGGAATCAGAAAGTACAAACAAAAAATTAAAGAAGACCCTGACTTACAGGGTTTATCCAAAAGGAGAAACTTTGAAAGTATGGATGCTGAGAATACATGCTTGCCGTAAGGTTTACAACAACGCCATAACGTATTTGAATAAGCATCAATACTTTGAATAATTTAACAAAAAAGGCAAGAAAACAGCAGGTAAAACAGCATTTAGAAGTTTTTGTAAAACACTAGGAGAGGAAATAATCCCAGTTTGGTGCAAAGAACTGAAAATTGCTCAGGCTCTTGATAACGCTTTATTTGAAGCCTATACAGCCTGGTATAAAACCAAACGTCAGCCTAAGTTTCTGGCGAAGGGTAAGGAGAAGAAGCATAATCCGCTTGCCTGGTTAAAGATTGCTAGGTTTAGGTCTGTCCGCGACCAAAAACAAACAATCCAGTTTGAACCCAATGATTACAAAGATGGTCATTTTATGGCTAGCAAGGAATTGGAGAAAGCTGAGTAATGGGGTCAAGATAATTGCTTGATTAATTACGCTCGTGCTACCGATATAACTTATAACAAAGGTAGGTGGTACGCTAATTTTCCAATTGATATTGAACCAGAAAGCGTTGACAGGAAACCGAGAATTATAGCTCTTGACCCTCTATTAAGGTGCTTCATGACTGGTTTTGATGGCAATAAATTCACCGAGTTTGCCAAGGGTGACTTTGCCCGAATAGCTAAACTATGTCAGAATATCGATAATTTAATCAAAACACGGCAAATCGAAAGGAAGAAAGTTTAAGCGCTTACGTGACAAATTAAAACAAGCAATGGAGCGCGTTAGAAAACGAATTAAAAAACGACGCGGTGAAGTGCATAAACAAGTTGCGTCACATCTAGCTCGTAATTACGACACGATTTATCTGCCAAATTTTGAAACATCACAAATGGTTGCCAAGAACAAACGTAAACTAAAAAGCAAGTCCGCACGAGCAATGATGAATTGGGCGTTTTATGAGTTTAGTCAAACTCTACAACATCTCTGTAACCGTTACGGTTCGAGATTAGTGCGGGTGACTGAGGAATATACGTCCAAAACATGCAGTAAATGCGGTCACATCCACCATAATTTAGGTGGAAACAAAACGTTTAAATGCCCTGACTGCGGGTACGAAATTAAACGAGATTGTAATCGAGCCTTGGGAATCTTTCTTAAGGCGTTGTGGGATACCACCTTCATTCAAAGCGTGTCGGAGAATGATGTTGTATTCAGGCTCTCGAACGATGTCAGGTGATGTCGTGAGTTGTCTGGATTAAAAGTATCAGTATCCCATTGTTAGCCAATCTATGGTGAAACTGTTGCAGGGATGAGATGCCCACAGAGAAAGCAACAGAGATGGGATCTTTTCTGAAGAGCGATGATATTAGTGTATGCTACCAGTTGATCAATTATGTCAGATTCTCAATTAGTAGCCGCATATACTGGCTCCTGCCTATCGCGTTACTCTCAAGAAAAAGGGTTTTGGGAGCAATGGCAGCAGTATCGAGATCATCTGTATAGTTGCTGTCTCAAGTGGATGGGTGGAAACGCGACTGATGCTGAAGATGCGCTGTCGCGGGCGATGCTCAAAGCTTGGGAAAAGGCGCAAAAGTACGCGGGGGAAATTGCTAACCTAAAGGCTTGGCTGACAAAACTGACTCGTAATCTCTGCTTGGATATTCATCGAGAAAGCAGTCGCAGCGCGAATAGAGTTGAGAATATAGATGCGATCCCATCTAGTGACCAGGAAGGACTGGTTTACTTAGACGATAAGCCTTGTGCAATGGAAACTGATGAGAGAAAGATAGTGATTCATCGTGCGATCGCTAACTTACCAACAAGGCTGCGCGAGACGTTTATCCTGCACTACGATCGGGAACTGTCTTATCCAGAAATTGCCCAAAAGCAAGATATATCCTACCAGAATGTCTGCAAGCGCATATCCCAGGCGCGGTCAATTCTGGTTTTGGAGTTGAGGGGATATTTTATCGGGGAGGATGGGACTGATACGAATTTATCGGTGACGCCAACCTTGGGTGTAACTGAGTCGGCAATTGGGGAAAAGTCCGGGAATGCGAGAGTTGAACCGATTGTGGGGGAGACGGTGACATTATCCGTGGCGGTGGAGGAAGTAGAAAGTGTTGTTGGTGAGTCACCGCAGCAGGTAGCACTATCGGTGCAACACTCTGAGTCGGTTCCTGTGGCGGAGACTTTTGATCGGAAGTTAGCTCCTAGCCGGGAAGCCCCGCGCTCTACCCGCTAGGGTGAGCGTCGGGATGAGAGGCGCGTGAGTCGAGGTGCGTTGCCTGACCGATTCCGTAGGACTCTTAAGGCAACAGTGCCGAGACGAACACACTATCTGTCGGTATCAGGCAGTAGCCTGTAGCAAACAACTCGTTCCGCTCCTATTGCGGCAAGAAACTTTTCTCCAGGTTCTCTTCTACCTAACAGCACATCGCTGACATACGACTGAGATAAGTCATGCTGCTTTGCAAATCGTTTTTGGGAGCCGTAATCGAGTTCTATCAGTTCTTTTGCGTAATTCAGAAAGTCTTTAACTGAAATCAGTTCATCTTTACTCATTTATCGTCAATCCGCGTATTGATGGTATAATGATGCCATGAGATTGACCTACAAGTACAAGCTGAAACCAACAAAACCACAAATTGCAACGTTTCAAACGTGGTTGGAATTGGCGCGTCGTCAGTACAACTTTCGGTTGGGACAGCGGTTTGATTGGTATGAGGCAACCCGTTCACGGGTGGATGCTTGTCCATTGGTGGTCAGTATTCAGCCTGTAGAGGAGATTTACAAAGACATTCCCTTAACCCGTACCCTCACGAAAGGAAAGCGAAAGGGAGAGGTCGTCTCGAATATTGTGGAGCAAGGGTATGTGGATTGGTTCAGCGTTCAACGTGCTGACCTGAAGCAAACAAAGACCTTGTTCCCGGAATACAAAGAACTCGATTCCCAAGTGCTTCAGAATGTGATTGACCGAGTGGAGTACGCCTTCTCCCGGTTCACAAAACCAGATGCCAATGGGAATCGTAGCGGTAAGCCCAAGTTCAAAGGAAAGCACTACTACAAGTCGTTCACCTACACTCAGTTGCACAATTGCGACTTGACGAAGGATGAACGAGGTAGAGACTGCATTAACCTGAAGAAGATTGGGCTAGTTCCGATTGTTCTACATCGTCCAATTCCAGATGGCTTTGAGGTTAAGACAGGTACGGTTAAGCAAGTCACCGATGGCTGGGAAATCAATCTAGTCCTGGAAGACAAAGACGTGCCTGTAACGGTTGCAGAAATCCAACCGACCGAAGAGAACAGTTTAGGAATTGATTTGGGCGTGGAGAACTACGTCACTCTATCGACGGGTGAAACCGTTGAGCATCCCCGATTTTTTAGGCAGTCAGCCCACAAGCTTGAAAAACTACAACAGCGACTAGCGAAACGAGTGAAGCACTCGAAACCCTGGAAGATTCTCAAGGCAAAGATTGCTAAGTTGCATCAACGCATTGCCCGTCAACGGCTGGATTGGCAGTTCAAACTTGCCTACTGGTTGTTCAGTAAATGCGATGTGCTGTTTGTTGAGGACTTGAAACTGAAAAACCTGACCAGACGAGCCAAGCCCAAAGTCAGTAATGAGGGAGAATGGTTGCCCAATGGTCAGGCGGCAAAGTCGGGACTCAACAAATCGATGCTGGATGCTGCACATGGGCAATTTGTTCAAGTGTTGAAATTTGTCGCGTGGAAGCTTGGCAAGGTGGTCAGAGAAGTTGATCCGCGTGGCACATCACAACACTGCTGGAACTGCTTTGCACAAGTGGCAAAGCAACTTTCCGACCGATGGCATGACTGCCCGTGTGGAGCGTCGCTGCATCGGGACGACAATTCTGCCAAGTTGATTAAAAAGATTGGGCTAATTTGCTCAATAGCGGGGATGGACTACGCCTCGCTTAAAACCGCCTCTGAACTTTGGTTTGGAGGAAGCCCGCGCTGTACCGCGTAGCGGTCAGCGTCGGGAGGAGTCACAAGTAAAGAAAGATGGTTGTCGCTGTGTGGAGGCAACGCTGTGTGAAAGGCAACCTGCACCGATTTTGGCGTTGGCTCAATTTGATCAAAGAACTGGTATTTGGGGGAATTCCTGTCTGGCGGTGCAGAAAATGCCAGAAAAGTCAGAGGTGGGAAAAGTTGCGGCAAAAGTTATGCTACCGTCCCGCTCTCCTCCATAGTATTGTCTTCCCTATTTTCAATCGTTTGTCAAGAATCTGTTGGGGATGAAGATCGGGGTTAGTTTGTTTTGAGTCAAACTTCCTCAAATCTGCCCGCTCAAACTTGACGAGCAGCACTTGCACCCCTGTCATGTATGGGGAGGATGTAGTGCTTGCCTGGATGATTTCGTCCAGAAATTCACAACTAACAAAAAGACAAAGCACCTTCCCAAGATTAGAAAGCGCCGAGTTACTCGTAAGACTAAACGCAGTAACAAGCTGCAAAAAGCAGCCAAGAAGGTTGGAAGCTTGCATAAACGCATCCCAGAGCAGCGCCAAGCGTGTTTCTGTGGTATGCTGCTGCAAAAATTGCGTCGCGGCGAGTTGCAGCGATGGCGCTAGAAGACTTGAATCTAGCTGGAATGTTACGCAGCTGCGCTTGTAAAAAAAGATGAAAAAAGTGGGAGGTTTGTACGTAATGGACAGTCTAGAAAGCTTTAAATCGTCCTATTACCTCTGCTGGCTCGAATGAATGGATTGTAGGGAGCGATTATATTGCTGCGAATATCCAAAAGGTTGTAATTAAAATCACTCCCAAACATTCTAGTCAGCACCGCAGGAATTGCCGTTATATAGACTACACGCCAGCAATCGTGATGGCGAAAAGTTCATTTGTACATAATGAGGCTATCACCAGCACGCGGATATTCGTGGTGCAAGAACAATCCGAGACAGCGCAGTATAAAAGGTACGTGGAGACTGGGCGAAAGCCCCAACCTACTGGTTATACAGCAGATTGCAAGTGAGTGAGGTACAGCCAATAGGCTTCGTTTGTCAAGCGGCAGCATTAATGCTGCCGTTTGACAAACCAAGGTGTACCTCATGCGCCTGCAAACCGCTATAAACGCCCAAAAAAATGTCAGGATATCTCACCATAACCGCTATCTCGGCTTTCCGTGGTGAGAGCAACAGGAACCTTAGAAATCAGGATATTAAGGCTGTGAGGTGTTAAGAATCGGCTGACGCAACAGGCGCGGGGAGTCTTAACCCAAGGGTAACTTTTGGCGATGCCTGGGTGCAGATGGGGAGAGAGGATGCGATCCGTCTAATATCTCAGGTCAGAATAATTCACAATTTTGCTTTGGGAAACGTCTATGTAAATGAAGGGGGTCAAAAGTAGTTGGTTGAGACTAACGGGGAAACGCAAAGAAAATTTTTCCACATCACCAACTAATTTTGACCATATCCATCTAAATAGACGATCCACAAATTAACCAGCGAAAGCTCAGAAGCAGATGTACATACCTAAATTTAGACGGCAGCTTGTTGAAGATCGTCGCCAAGACGGCTACTGGATTGAAGCATTCAGTATAGATGGTGACTCTAAACCAGATATTGCAGGATATGGTCTTGGTCAAGGTGATGTAACTTGGTATAGAAACAATGATTGGAAAAAGACACTGATTGCTAAATTTATCGGCCCTGTTGGGATGCACAATGTAGATATCAATGGGGATGGACGTAATGATATTGTCATTTGCTACCAATACGGTCAGACGATGGTAAATTGCGCTCCTGAAGGAGGCAAAATCGTCTGGCTGGAAAATCCAGGTAATTCTGAGCCGTATTGGAAAAGCTATTACATTGGTCGCACTACTTCGATGCACCGCCTTAAGGTGGGCCATTTTACACAGTAAGAAAAACTACAGGTTCTTGGCTTACCTATTGTAGGAATGCCAAATAATGTTCACTCGCTCACACCGATTGTGCTATTCACTCAGCCTGACAACATTTATGAAGCAGAAAAGTGGCATGAGGAAACTCTCAAAATATATGACAAAAAATCCTACGAGTAAAACAATAAAAAGCCAAATCCTGAAGATCCAAATGCCCGGTTAATTTATTTCCATGTCATTCACGGCGTATCAGTGAAGAAGTTTGAGTCTGGAGTAAATCTTGATTCCGCACTGATTGCTTCTTCAGAAGGGATTACCTGGATTTATTTCAGCCGCGAGGATGGCGTATGGTATGGCGAATCGATCGGTTTGGGCGAGATGAGCCTAGTGAATAAAACAGGCTATAAAGGCAGTGGCGACGTTGATGCAGGCAAGGTAGGAGACGATGCTTTTGCTTACATTCCAGCGGTCGAACCATTTCATGGCAACACAGTCGCCGTATACTATAAAACTCAAGAAACTAACGAGAGCAAAAATTCTCTAACAGGTTGTCAGTGGCAAAGAACCGTACTGGATGTCTACGGCGATCCCAATGCGCTGGGAGAAGGACCCGCACATTTTGTGGTTTGTGCGGATTTTGATAACGATGGAGACGATGAGTTTATCGTTGCTCCAAGAGCTCCGATGCCTTGGATGGGGGTCTTTTACTACAAGGCTATAGATGTTAAAAATGGCGTGTTCGTAAAATGGCGTGTCTCTCAGGATTCTGCAGATCGTATAGCTGTTGCTGATTTTGATGGCGATGGGCGCTTGGATTTTGCCACTATCGGTTATTCAGTGGACGGATATTTTTGTGCCGACAATCCATCCATCGTCGTTTACTATAACGACTTTGCTTTGCACCAGCGCATTTAAGGTAGCGATTGCGGGATCGCTACAGCTACAGATCAGTCAATCAATCATTTAACTCAACCTCAAAAACAGATGGAAGTCAACAAAACCAAACGGCTTAACTTTTCTGGTGCTTACATAGATGCGAAGTACGTGGAAAACGTGGAAAACTATCGGATTAAAAACCGTACTATCGTCATCAATCCCCAAGCTTCAGATGCTCACCTGAGTGAAGCTCCTGCCAGTATTATTCCCGCTTTTGCATCAACCATACTCAAAGACACAATCATCCAAAAAGCAAAATCATTACTCTTGCTTGAGGTGGTTGAAACTAACAACATTGGCAAGATCATCTTTGAGCAAAACTGGGATTTATTAGGGAATCTGATTGATAACTTTCCTAAAGATGTACCTCTCTGGCGTTCTCCCCAGGATGATGCCGGAATCGTCAAGCTCGATCCGTATTTGATGACAAGACAATCGAGTACGCCCAATCAAAAAGAAAAGTTTACCGTCAAAGTTAACTTATGGTTTGCTCCTTCTCACACCGATTGTGCTATCCACAACCAGCATGACTTTATCGAAATCCACACACAGATATTTGGTGCGGGAAGAATGCAGAAGTTCAAAACTGAAGATTTCGCCACTCTTTATGAAGATCAGTTGATGAATGAGGGATACACAACTTTTGTTCCATTTTGTCAAGTTGAGGAAAACAACAAATATATTTATCCGTGGCACCAATATTACTCAGATACTGATTGCATCTGGCTGGCAATAGAGTATCATCCGCAGGATAAAGCTTAAACTAAGCAACTCTATCTGAGGGAGAGCGCAAACTAACGTTTGAGAACGCGCTCGCTGATACCCGTAACTTCCTCTGTCCTTGGCTGTAAGGGATAGCACAATGCAATCCTGAGGAATCTGGGGTAGAAAGTCAAGGTAGCTATACCTCAGCCCATCTTGCACGCGCAAGAAGTTAGTTCAATATCAACATCACAAGAGGTTTGTTATGTCAGGACCAACTTTATCAGATGTTTACAAGTTCGTTAAAGTCGAAGAATATTTCAAGGATCTCAACAACTGGCAGACGCTTAAAAAAGTCTCTTCTTATCAATTCAAGGCTGAAGAACAAACGCTGGCGCTAGAGTTTGAAAAGAGCGATGGCAGTTTCTGTGCCATGCTGCTCCAGTTCGTGCAGAATGATACCTTCCGGGTGCGTTTCAACCCCAAAAAACTCGCGTATGATTATACCCGTAAAAATACTCGGTCGGTGGTGCGGGATACCTTTGATGACTTAAAGCGCATAGCGCAACAGGGAGATGAACAGTTCTACATAGAGTACCAAGACAAAGGCGGTCAGGGCTGCGTACTAACTACCAAAAAGCAGCAGAATAACGAATCTGTCATGCAGGTGGTACTCACCAAAGATCCGTTCAAGATCGAGGTGATAAATTGCGAGCCAGACGGGAGCAACTTTAAAATCTGGGAAACGGCACAAGAGGGCATATTATTCACTCCCAACGGGAATGAAGATTATGCCATTATCCAGGCGGTAAACAAACCCGGAACGGCAAAGTATATTGGCTTTGGCGAAATAGGTGGCTATGCACTGTGCCGCAATAGCGAGCAACTCAACTATTTCAACTTCGATAACATGCGGTACCGGCAGGTCTATAACTACGGACCTTTGGATGTACGGGAACCGCTTTACCACTCGGAACCGTTTTTCATTGAATTTAACGGGGTTCCGCAAAAAAATTGCGTCACCGGCATGTACGTTGACAATCGCGGTCAAATCCTGATGGATATGGGATACTACAATTCCTGCCGCTATATGGTCGGTACGCGCTTCGGCGACCTTGACTATTATTTCTTCATGGCAGACACTCCTGCGGAGCTTGTAGACAGCTTCACTGAGATTGTCGGACGCTCGCGGCTAAAACCCCGGTGGGCCTTAGGCTATCACCAAGGTTGCTATGGGTATGAAGACCGGGGGTCTCTGGAATGGTGCGTTCGCAAGCATCGCGACTACCAAATTCCCCTAGACGGTCTGCACGTCGATGTAGACGTACAGAATAAATACCACACCTTCACGATTGATACAAACAAGTTCCGCGATCCGAAAGGGATGTTTGATTACTTAAAATCGCTGGGGGTGAAGTGCAGCACGAACATTACTCCAATTATTAGCAAGAACGAGCCGTACTACACAACCTATACCGAAGGGCGGGATAAGGGCTATTTTGTACTAGACCGGCGCTACTTCGGCGATCTCGATCTGAACAACCCTGAAGACCTTAATCAGGGTTACAGCTACCAGAATTTCGATCCTCCAGGCAAGGAAAGCGTTTACTTCGCATACGACCCGGAGAACAACGCCAATACCGGCAATGCTTATATCGGGGAAGTCTACTACGGAAATAACCGATTTACGGGATTGGAAATGGGTACCCCCGGTCATTACCCCGATTTTGGTCGGCAGGAAGTGCGCGACTGGTGGGGTAAGCAATATCAATATCTCTTTGATATGGGTCTGGAAATGGTTTGGCAGGACATGACGACACCTGCTATCCGTTCCCGCCGTGGGGATATGCGCGGCTTCCCCTTCCGATTGCTGGTTACTGACGATTCTATCTCGGGAGAGGAACCCAAACTGACCCCAGCTATTAAGGTGTGGAATTTGTATTCCTACAATCTCCACAAAGCCACATACAATGGCCTCAACAAGCTTGTATACTCAGAGCAGGCAGGTCCAGAGAAAGCAGGAAAGCGGCGCACAGACCGTAACTTCATCGTCGGGCGCGGCAGTTTCACCGGCGCGCACCGCTTTGCCGCATTGTGGACGGGCGACAATTCTTCCACCTGGGATTTCCTCAAGATGAATGTATCCCAAGTTATGTCACTCGGTATGACCGGCGTGATTATGAACGGTCAAGATATTGGGGGCTTTGAACAAGAGAACGACCAGCAACACTGGGTCGGTCCTGAACTCATGATCCGCTGGGTGGCTGCGGGAGCTTTCCTGCCCTGGTATCGCAACCACTACATGCGCAAAGGGCGGAAAGAGTTCCAAGAAATCTTCATGTACGAAGAATGGTTTCGCGAACAGCAAAAGCCGCTACCGGAACCGCAAGATTTGTACCGTGCGGTTTTGCCTGCCTGCAAGTATTACATTGAATTGCGGTACCGGCTGCTACAGGTATTCTATGACGCGATGTTTGAGAACACATTTGATGGCTTGCCGATCTGCCGACCGATGTTTCTCAATGACCCACAAGATAAGGCGCTCTACAATGACAAAATCGCCTTCCTCAACAACCAGTTCTTCCTGCGGCACGATCTGCTGATCGCTCCAGTTCTAGATCCGCAGTCACCATCGAATGGCTACGGCAAGCGGGATGTCTATCTCCCAGCAGCCAGCAACTGGTATTGTTTCAAGGACAACAAACAGCCGCTTGATGGTGCTGTCGAAGGTGGCACTACGATACGCCAGTTTGATGCACATCTTTCTGGCGACATCAATCACATTCCCTTTATTGTTCCCATCTTCGTGCGAGCGGGCGCGATCGTACCCATGATTGAGGTTGAACAATATGTGGGAGAGCGGAACAGCAAAGGTCTGCTCAATCCTATAACGATCAACATCTATCCCGGTGCCAGCGGGCAATACACCATGTATTTGGATGACGGCATCAGCCGCGCTTCTGCGCCCAAGGAGTCGGCTGTATACGACTGCGATGAACTGGCTAACAGCGAATATCGCCAGCTAGATATTAAGCACAGCAAAACTGGTTCAACACGCCAGATTACTCTGGAGCGCAAACACGACAATTATACGCCCAAGGAACCATTTTTCTTCGTGGCAATCCTGCACGATCCATCTGAAACCAAAGGCAGTTCGGGTCCCTTGAAGACCATCAACATCAACGGGCAGGATATTACCTTAATTACAGGCGGCAGCCTTGAGCAACAGTCGCACCAGCTAAGCGGTTCCACCAGCAATGCCTGGTACTACAACGAGAACATCAACATCAGTTTTGTCAAGGTGTTCGATAACAACCCGTCGATCTCCATCAAGGCTGATTATGTCTAATGGCTGGATGATTGCATTCTCAGTGCGATCTACTTGCTTGGATTAAACGGAAGTTCCCCGTCAGGGGAACTTCCGCCTAATTAACAAGCTTCAGCATCCCTCAAATGTTCTCAAAACAACTCACTCAATCATCTATGAAAAACATTTAAGAAAGCGATACTGGCAAAATATTCAGCGCTAACTTAGCGTTTATCCCACTCTGCTTCTTAATCGGTTTAGCTGGATTTGGTTATATTCTGGCTACATTGCCGGGAATTGCAGATCCTGCAACAGCTCCGTCTCGAACCTGTATTACTGGCGGCTGGAAACTCCCATTGATTATCACCCACGTTCTAACTTTTGCCCTCATCCCTCTGGCGATGAAAATTTTTTACGAAAAAGCATCTTTGCATCCCAGCTTGGTCTAGCTTTTATTATGGTGGCGATCGCCTCGGAAATTGGTTGGCACGTTACCCAATGCTGGTATGATCAACATGATTTCACAATTTCGATCGTATCAAAGGCCATATCGCCGTTCCGATGGTTTGTCATTTGATGCTGGCGAGCGCTTCATCGCTGCATAAATTCATAAATTTGTCAATAGAGTAACGCAAGTTGCTAGTTATAGAATTGAGTCTGAGATTAGGTACGTTGTTGCGCTAGAGCGATCTTATTACAACTAGGATAAGGGGGGGGCTCTAGCGCAACAACATACCCAGCAACAACATACCCAGCGAAGACAGCGCAACAACATACCCAGAAATAAAGTAAATAGCAGCTTGAGTTAGAGTAGCGATCTCATCCAGATATGCGATGGGTTGAGCTATAAGCGATCGCTGAGATCGTATACTTGTCTGACTCCTAGAGGTCAGGGATAATGCTGAGTTGATTTGGATAGAAAATCTTTACTCGCCGATTTTGGAAATTGGGGAAGATTTTATGAACGCATAAATACCCTTTTAATTGTCAAATTTTGGAGTTTAAAGTATGGATAATTTTTACGCTTTTTTGCCAAAAATAAAAAAAAGGCCAGCAGTGGATCTAGGGAGAAATTCTATCTTCAATCTTCAGGCTTTTTTGGATGGATATTATTTGGCGCGGTGCGAAATCGGCTTGCCGCTGACTGAACAAGAATCTGAGTTTCAAGAGTTCTTACAATGGATAAGGAAGAAATTTCAGGTAGAGACAGGACAATTGTGGGCAAGCATTCTACTTTTTAATTCACCTGATGAACGCAGCGCAGTTGATAGATTTTTCAGCTTGTTTGAAGAATTTATTAATCGCGATAAAAGTCTGGAAAATGAGGAAAAATGGGTTGAAAGCTCGCCATGAAATAAAATACCTGACGGGTGACAACCCTGTCAAAACATATATCGCAATCGTTGCGAGCGCCCAAATGAATTTTGGCAATTTAAAGCATCGGGTGCGTTAACCGAGTTGAAAGCGGTAAGCACCCTTTTCTGTTGGTTAGGATCGCGCTGATTCTGGCTAGAAAGTCAACAGCGGAATGGGCGATCAATCTTCACCGCCGTCGGGTTGCAATTGTCTCAAACTTGCTAGCGCGTAAAGTTCTACAAGTGTCATCAGTTTCTTGGCTCGTTCGTTGTGGAAAATATCGCTGTTTTTCCCATCGCGCCACCAAACTGTCACGTTTAATTCGCCATTCTTGATGTCAGCCGTCAGTTTGCGAATATCGTCAAAGTTGATGAATTCATCGGCAGAAATTTTCACCAAACTAGCCATTTTTTCACCTCTATAATTCCTCGAAGGATTTGTGGCATTTTCAGCAGCGATCTCTGTCAATACCGAAACGCGATCGCGAGCTGATTTGATCCGCGCCCGATTCAGCACCGTAAGCGCTTCTTGATGTTCTGGATCGTGGGTTTGAAAATTAGTTGATAGTACCCAATCCTCCTTTAAAGGAACTAAAAGGTATTCCTTGTAATGAGCGGGATATGGTTTAACAATCCAGGTATTGATTATTTTCCCCCGTTTAACGTACCATCCAGCAGCTTCAAATTCCCTGACGATTGTGCTAATCATTGTTGTTTTTATCTAACCTTTCCATTGGTTTAAATTTGTTGTTGAACCAAGAAAGCGCCGCGCCATCTGAAAAGCGGCGCTGGAGTATCCACTGAACAGTTATGGAACTCAGTTAATTGGCAATAGGCTACCTCCTTTAATAAATAGAATGTCGCTCTTTTAGCGGCCTGTTCCGCGCATGGGTAGTTTCTCCATAGGTAATCGACGCATTCCAAATCAGTTATTCGGTTGTGGGGAGTTACACACACAACTTATGTATGTAGGTAGCACTTAACTATGTATATCATATATATATATAGGTAACAAGCGTTTTGCTAAATTAGGTATGGAACCCATGTATGCAGGTGACGTAGGCAATGACGGACAAGAAAAAACAGGCTTGGATGACTCGACACGGGGAATACAAGCAGAGAGTGAGTTTGATGCTCACTCCATCGAGTATTCAGAAGCTGGATCGCTTAGCGGAACTGATGAACACCAGTCGCAGCGAATTGATCGAGCGTTGGGCCAGAGGTCTGGACGAAAACGTGGAGCCGCAGATATTGGGAAAATGCTTCGCCAGTTGAGACAGATTCGGCAAACTCACCTGGCTTATGTGGAAGCTCACGGGCAACGACTAGAAACCCGATTGAAGGAAAACCGAGAGCATCATCAAAAAATTCTAGGAGAGATGGATCGTTTAGAAGATGAGTTAACCAAGCTAATAGAGCAATTTAAAGAAGAGGAAGAAACTTCTACCTGAGTAAACCAGCGATCGCACCCATCTCGGTCGCTGGTTTTGTTTTGCAACATCCACCAGCGATCGCGCAACACAACCCAGATGATTGTTCTCCTTTGAATTAAGTAAGGGGTTGCTCCTGATTGACCTCCGCTGGGTGAGGGGCTTCTCACCAGGTTGGATATAGGGGGAGCGACTCAGACATTAGACGCCTGATATACTTAAAATATAATATAAGGCGTCTAATGTGTCAACATTAGGCTGGCATTGCCCAAATATTGTCAGTACAATTTAAGGATCTAGATTAAATCGCCAAATTCTTTACTAAATTTACTTATAGTTACGCAAATTGAGTAAGTTATAAAGAAACTTAATGGATGGCGATTCACTTTTGTGCTATATTACTTAATAATGCCGAAAACCAAGGCTAAAAATTGTCTGGTTTGTAAACCACAGTCGATTCAGAACTAGCCAGCCTATCAAAAGGTCGAACGGGAAACCACGATTCGTTAAATTGGCTAAAAATAATGGATGAACAATGGCTCTTAGCTTCAAAAGTAAAACGCTCAAAAGCTTCATAGGGTGGGCTACACCCGAATTGACGCCTGTGGACAAGAAGGAGCCGACTCCCTTGGTTGAAGCAGGAAGCAGACCCTCTAGAAATTACTTCTAGTTGAATGGTGAACTTTAGGTAAGTTTAGCCAAGTTCTGTATAGCAGTTTTATGTCTGATACGAATACAGATGCCCAAGTCCAAACATCATCAACACGGTCAACTCAAGTCAGAGAGGATTCAACTTCGATTAACCCCAGAGGGAAGGGAGAAGGTGGAAGAACTAACAAGATCGATGGGCTTATCTGTAAGCGAACTGCTAGAACAGTTAGGTCGCGGTCAAATTACGATTTCACCAGCTCGTTCGCTGGGGGAATCCTTGACCAGTTGATTAAAGATGCGGAAAATCGACTGGAAAAAGTTCAAGCTTTTATAGATTGGTATGAAGACGAAAAACAGGAAACGCTTGAACGGCTTGAAAATCTCCGCCGTCTCCGAGAGATAGAGGAAGAACAATTTAAAGCTCAATCTGAATCTGAGATAGAGCCTGAATAAACCAGCGATCGCACCCATCTCGGTCGCTGGTTTTGTTTTGCAACATACTGAGCTAGCCTTACCTGTCAACTGTTGAAATTAGCTTTGGTTAAGAAAATGGCTGCAATTGCATAAGTACTCAATTGTCAGAGATATAGACTATTGAGGAGTTAATTTAATTGACAGCTATGCGCCTACCAAAAATTGGATTCGCTGTACTGATCGTCCTAGTCGCTACCGTTGTGGAAATGCCTCCAAGTCTCAATTTGAAGGCGAACTGGGGAGTGCCAAAGGTGTTGGCGCAGACGACTGCACAACGAAAAGCCCAAGCAGATCGACTTTTAGAGCAAGGGATTCAACAGTATGAAACCAGCCAATTTCGGGCAGCATTGCAATCTTTGCAACAAGCGCTTGCTATCTACCTAGAAATCAAAGATCGCCAAGGAGAAGGAAATGCTCTGAGAATCCTGGGTCTTGCATACGATTCCCTGGGAGACTACCAGAAGGCGATTGAGTACCAACAGCAAAGTTTAGCCATCGCGCGGCAAATTAGCGATCGCCAAGCAGAAGGACTATCTTTGGGAAATCTGGGTCTTGCATACAATTCCCTGGGAGACTACCAGAAGGCGATTGAGTACCACCAGCAGAGTTTAGCCATTACACGGGAAATTGGCCATCGCCAAGCAGAAGGACGATCTTTGGGAAATCTGGGTAATGCATACGATTCCCTGGGAGACTACCAGAAGGCGATTGAGTACTACCAGCAAAGTTTAGCCATTACACGGGAAATTGGCGATCGCCTTTGGGAAGGAAATGCTCTGGGAAATCTGGGTAATGCATACCGTTCTCTGGGAGACTACCAGAAGGCGATTGAGTACCAGCAGCAGAGTTTAGCCATTACACAGGAAATTGGCGATCGCCTTGGGGAAGGAGCGACTCTGGGGAGTCTGGGTGTTGCATACTTTTCTCTGGGAGACTACCAGAAGGCGATTGATTACCAGCAGCAGAGTTTAGCTATTGCACGGGAAATCGGCGATCGCCGAGGGGAAGGACAATCTCTGGTAAATCTGGGTAGTGCATACCGTTCTCTGGGAGATTACCAGAAGGCGATTGAGTACCAACAGCAGAGTTTAGCCATTACACGGGAAATTGGCGATCGCTTTGGGGAAGGCGCGGCTCTGGGAAGTCTGAGTAATGCATACAATTTACTGGGAGACTACCAGAAGGCGATTGAGTACCAGCAGCGGAGTTTAGCTATTGCACGAGAAATTAGCGATCGCCTTGGAGAAGGACAATCTCTGGGAAATCTGGGTCTTGCATACCATTCCCTGGGAGACTACCAGAAGGCGATTGAGTACCACCAGCAGCGTTTAGCGATTGCACGAGAAATCGGCGATCCCCAAAGCGAGGGACTAGCGCTGAATAATCTAGGACTTGCTCTCCACAAACAAGGCAATCTTACAGCAGCAGAGAAAACCCTATTTGAGGGAATCGAAGTTTGGGAATCTCTGCGGGAAAAATTAGGCAGCAACGATACCAACAAAGTCTCTATTTTTGAGGAACAAGCTCGCACCTACCGCATTTTACAAGAAGTCCTAATTGCCCAAAATAAAACCGACAAAGCACTAGAAGTTGCCGAACGAGGTAGAGCCAGAGCTTTTGTCGAGTTACTAGCAAGGCGGCTATCTGCTAACCCCGCAGAAACATTACCGGCAAATCTTCTCAAACCCACCCTTGAGCAGATTAAACAAATTGCCAAAATTCAAAATGCTACTCTGGTTCAATATTCGATTATTTCTGACAGCTTCAAAATTCAAGGTAAACAACAAAGTCAAGAATCAGAACTCTACATCTGGGTCATCAAACCCACAGGTGAAGTTGCATTTCGCCAAGCCAATCTCAAACCCCTGTGGCAGGACAAAGATATTTCTTTAGCCCGGTTAGTTTCCCTCAGTCGCCAATCAATCGGCGTCGGCACTCGTACCACAGTAGCCAATGCTGCCAATGTCGAAACTCGCGCCACTCTAGAAATAGTATTAAAACCGGGTGCTGACCAAACTGAACGCTTACAGCAACTCCATCAAATTATAATTGAACCGATTGCCGATCTGTTGCCAACCGCTCCGAATGCCCGCGTTATTTTTATTCCCCAATCCTCTCTATTTCTGGTTCCCTTCCCGGCATTAAAAGACAAATCAGGTAAATATTTAATTGAAAAACATACCATCTTAACCGCTCCCTCGCTGCAAGTCCTAGAACTCACCCGCCAGCAACGGGAACGTATCGGCAAAGGAGTTAACAACAAACAAGCATTAATCTTAGGAAATCCGATCATGCCCAGCGTACCACCTGCACCGGGAGAACCGCCGCAACAGTTGCGCCCCCTTCCTGGTGCAGAAAGGGAGGCCAATGCCATTGCTTCTTTGTTGAACGCTCAACCCCTCACCGGCAGTCTGGGAACCAAAGCAGCAATTGTCCAAAAAATGCCCTCAGCGCGGATTATTCATTTAGCCACTCACGGCATCTTCGATGATATTCGCGGATTGGGAAGTGCCATTGCTTTAGCACCTTCTGGTAACGATAATGGTTTACTAACTGCTGAAGAAATCCTCGATTTAAAACTGAATGCCGAATTAGTAGTATTGAGTGCTTGCGATACCGGCAGAGGCAGAATTACCGGGGATGGCATTATTGGGTTATCGCGCTCTTTTATTAATGCCGGTGTACCCAGCGTCATGGTATCGCTTTGGGCAGTGCCAGACGCCCCGACAGCCGAGTTAATGAAGGCTTTTTATCAAAATTGGCAAAAGAATCCTGATAAAGCGCAAGCACTACGACAGGCAATGCTGACGATGATGCAGCAATATCCCCATCCCAAAGATTGGGCAGCATTTACATTAATTGGGGAGGTGGAATAATCAAAATCGTAGGGTGCGTTAGGCGGCGACAATCTTTGATATAGCTTAAATTTAACAATCCGCCGTAACGCACCATTTTAGCTGAGACAATCCAGTAGGGTGCGTTAGGCAATGCCGTAACGCACCAAATGACTGAGACTGGTGCGTTACGCAACGCTTACGCACCCTACCAAAGCTACCAAAGCTAGATATATTGGAAGGATTCAAACAGAAGCAAACAGGAGATCCAAATGACTGAGACTGGTGCCGTACTCTCGTCTAACGCACCCTACCAAAGCTACCAAAGCTAGATATATTGGAAGGATTCAAACAGAAGCAAACAGGAGATCCATCAATGCTACAATCCGATCCTTGGTTGCGCCTACCGACGGGCGAAGAATTACCTGGTTCCGACGATACCCCTGTGGATAACGAACTGCAAAATTTTGTCCCCAACAACCTGTTACTCATTCTGGGTTTCCTGTGGGCAACCCGCAATGATTGGTTTTTCGCCGCAGATATGGGCGTATACCATAATACAGGCACGAATCCAAGAATACCTATAGTTCCCGATGGTTTCTTAAGTTTGGGAGTGCCAAGGTTAAAAGGAGGAAAACTCCGCAAAAATTATGTAGTTTGGGAAGAAAACGATATCGTTCCCATCTTGACTTTAGAAGTTGTTTCACAAACCTATGGGGATGAATACGATGACAAAATGGATAAATATGCCCGCTTGGGAGTGTTATATTATGTCATCTACAATCCAGAATTTTGGCAAAGAGATAAACACGCTCCTTTTGAAGTTTATCGTTTAGTGGATGGAGTTTATCAGCTCCAAGCTGGCGAACCCGTCTGGATGCCAGAAATTGGTTTAGGAATTGGACGGGGGATGGGTATTTACTGCGGGTTGGAACGGGAATGGTTGTACTGGTATGATGAAGCTGGTAATCGGTATCAGTCTCCAGAAGAACAAGCAACCGAATTAAGAAACTTGTTAGAACAGTATCAAATTCGCTTCGGCAATCTACCCGATCATCCCTAATATGAAGCGCCGTCACTTCCTGCAATTTAGCAGTTCTGTCCTCGCCTCTTTAGGCATCAGTCAACTCGACTTTCTCCACGGGGCAAATCGCTACGGAAAGGTACTGGCGCAAAGCACCCCGCGCCAACTGGCATTATTAGTTGGGATTAATAACTATACCGATGGCGTGCGAAGCTTGCGAGGATGCCTCACCGATGTAGAAATGCAGCGAGAATTGCTCATCCACCGCTTTGGTTTTAATCCCAAAGATATTCTAGAAATCAAAGATACACAAGCAACCCGCAGCGGCATTATCGCCGCTTTTGAAGAACATTTAATTAAACAAGCTAAACCCGATGATATCGTCGTCTTTCACTTCTCCGGACACGGTTCGCGAGTCATCGATCCTAACCCAATTGGTAACAAGAAACTCAACAGCACGTTAGTCCCGATTGATACGGTTACAGAATCTCCTAATATAGTTCGAGACATAATGGGACAGACGCTATTTCTATTAATGTCTGCCGTCCCAACTGAAAATCTAACAATTGTTTTGGATAGCTGTTATTCTGGAGGAGGAGATCGGGGTAATTTAGTTATCCGTTCTGCTCGTTTAGACCGGGGTGAAGATAAACAAGCAAGTCGCGAAGAATTTGAGTATCAGCAAAAGTGGCTAAAACAGCTCAATCTTTCTCCCCAAGAGTTTCAACAACGACGAGAACAAGGAATTGCCAAAGGGGTTGCACTTACCGCCGCCAAAGACAATCAATATGCTACAGATGCACCGTTTGCAGGATTTAGCGCCGGTGCTTTTAGTTATTTACTAACTCGCTATCTTTGGCAGCAAACTCGCAACGATGCCGTCGGTAATATCTTTGTGAATCTGGCAATGCGTACCCGCGATCTGGCAGAGTCATCATCGATTATCCAAGAACCAGAATTAGAAGTAAAACCGGGAAGCAACAATCAGCAAAAACTACTCTATTTTAGCGAAAAAATCACCCCTGGCGCTGAAGGAGTTATCCGCAAATCGGGCAATCAAATAGAATTTTGGTTAGGTGGGGTGGCATCCCAAAGTTTAGAAGCATTTCAAGCGGGTGCGATTTTTAGCTTAATTGACAATAAAGGACAGGAAATCGGACAAATTGAACAACAATCTCGCGTTGGATTAGTGGGATATGGGAAAGTTATTCAAAGTGTATCAAATGGTGCGATCGCCGAAGGAGTTTTGTTGCGCGAACGAGTGCGAGGAATCCCCGCTAATTTAACGCTAAAACTGGGTTTAGATGATTCGTTAGGTGGAGAAAAGGAAAAAGCACAAACAACCATTAAAACAGTCAATCGGATGGAAGTTGTTCCCGTTGCACAAAGAGGAGAATTGCATTATATTTTAGGCCGCGTTACCGAGGAAGATTTGCGCCAATTTCAACAGCAATCGATTCCCAATCCTCCACCTGTAGGTGCAGTTGGGTTATTTACCGCAGGACGAGAACCCGTAATCGGTTCCTTTGGTCGTGTGGGAGAATCAATCGCAGAAGCAATTCAACAGCGGTTGCGACCTCAACTAAAATCGTTGCTGGCAGGGCGGATTTTAAGAACTCTGATAACCGGAGAATCTTCGGCTTTAAAAGTTACCACTACAATCAAATCTATCGATGGCAGAGGTGCATCCAGCATCGTTCCTAGTCGCGGCGATCGAGAATCTCAAACCGCATCGCCAGTTAATCTTACCCAAGGTATTCAATTTAAACCGGGAACGGATATTCAAATTCAAATTCAAAATAACGAAGCGCGCAATCTTTATATTAGTGCTGTACTAATTGATTCCAGCGGCAACTTGATTGTTTTATTTCCTCGCGATTGGGATGCGCCTGAAGATGCGGCTTTAGTTGCTGCAGGAAATTTGATTGCGATTCCGCAACCAGGCGATAGTTTTCAATTCCGCTTGCGGGGGCCATCTGGTACTTTAGAAGTGCTGGTACTGGCAAGCGTTAAACCCCTTCGCAATGCCTTAAAAGGGTTGCAAAATATTGCCAGAAGTCGAAATCTTGGTAGAGGTTCGCCTTTGGGATTATCTGATGATGAACCTGTGGCGGTGGTGGATAATTTACTCGGAGATTTGGATGCAATGACTCGCGCCGGTATTGATATTATTTCTAAAGGAGTGCAAGCCGTAGATACGACTCAATTAGCGGCACTTTCAGCCTTGATTCAAGTAGTAGAATAGGTAATGGGTAATTGGTTATGGAGAGTTTGAGAGGTTGTCAGTCTTCTCTTACAGGACTTACGCGATCGCACTAAATATAATACAGCGGGTTGCGCTCATATGAGGTACATGATGGAGGTGATGGAGATGAGGGAGGTAACGAAGTAGAAGTAATTACTTCCCTATCTTCCCGATCTTCCTCATCTTTCTCAATATCAGTGATGGTTTACCTCATAACAGCGATTCTCGCTGTATCATGGGCTACCAGGCTAAAGCGGGACAACACAGTTAGAAAGGGGAAAAGGGAAAAGGTAAAAGGGGGAAGGATGAACAAGCTTTCCCCTTTTCCCCTTTCCCCTTCGAGAGAGGGCATTTTGTCCCGTCTTAGATTGGTAGCCTATTATGGTGCTTTACGCTATCGCTAACGCACCCTACATATAGAAAGTTTGCGTAAGTCCTGTCTTAGCAACCTTTCCTGTCAGTTTGCGCGCGTGTTAAGTATACAGATAATAATTTAGGGGCAAGTTAGAGAACTGCCCCTAGAAATTTGGAGAAAATGGGGGATTTTTGGCTTGTAGGATTAAGCGATCGCCGCCGCCACAGGTTGAGGCCAGCGGTTGACTGCTTTGCCAATGACTGCCATTTCTTGCATTAAACGGTCAAACCGTTCTGGAGTCAAGGATTGAGGGCCATCAGAAAGCGCTTTGGCGGGGTTGGGGTGGACTTCGATCATCAGCGAGTCTGCACCACCTGCGATCGCCGCCAGTGCCATTGCAGGCACGTACTCGGCGCGTCCGGTACCGTGACTGGGGTCGATCATAATCGGTAGGTGAGTCAGACTTCGCAATACGGGCAATACTGCTAAATCTAATGTATTGCGCGCATACTGCCGGTCAAACGTGCGGATACCCCGTTCGCATAAAATCACGTTCGGGTTGCCCGCAGCCAAGATATACTCAGCTGCCATCAGCCAATCTTCAATCGTCGCCGCCATTCCTCGCTTGAGCAAAATCGGCTTATCTTGCGCCCCGACTTTCTTCAACAGCGAGAAATTGTGCATGTTGCGGGCACCAATTTGGATCACATCCGCCACTTCTGCCACTATTTGCAATTCAGCGGCATCCATCAATTCTGTAATGATACCGAGTCCAGTCGCTTCCCGCGCTGCTGCCAATAATTCCAAGGCGCTTTCCCCATGTCCTTGGAAAGCATAAGGCGAAGTTCTCGGTTTATAAGCACCACCGCGCAAAAATTGTGCCCCTGCTGCCTTGACACGGCGCGCAGTTTCGATTATCATCTCTTCGTTTTCTACCGAGCAAGGCCCAGCCACGACGACCAAGGGGTGATTCTGCCCAATATAAACAGTTCCGTTCGGCGTGGGAACCGCTACTTCGCTGGGTTCGCCGTGACGGTACTCGATGCTGGCGCGCTTAAACGGCTGCTCTACCCGCAGCACTTGCTCGATCCAGGGGCTAACTTCCTGAATTTGCAAAGGGTCTAAATCAACGGTATCGCCGACTAAACCAATTACTACTTTGTGTTTCCCAACAATTTTTTCTGGCGACAAACCCCAAGTTGTAAGTTCGTCGCTGACTCGGTTAATTTCGGCTTCTGGCGAGCCGACTTTCATTACTACAATCATGTTTAAGAACCTGCTAAGTTGCTTGTGTACAAAACGCCTTAAGCTAATTTGTTAGGAATTTATCAGCCATTCATAGCGTAATAGCAACGCCCGGTTGAATTCAGCCATAATGGCAACTTTTGTCATTGGTCAGTCGTCAGTCGTCAGTCGTCAGTGGCAACAACAACTGACAATTGACCCGTCTAGTTTTTTTGCCTGGAAGCGCGCCATGCTGCGGTCATGCGTCCGAAATTGGTAGTAAACTCTGGGAAACCCCACAGGCTCCCCGGTACTTCTTCATCCCAAGAAGCGGAAAGAACGCCATAGGTCAACCCCAAGACGCCTAAACCAAAAAAGCCCATACTCACTAGGACAACGGCACTATTGGGCAGATTAAACCAAGCATTGGTCAGGACAAAATAGCTCACCACAAACGTTAACATGCCCAAAGCCGTAGGAATACCGCAGAAGAAAGCCATCCGCCGTGCCATGCGCTGGCTGACGGCGGCTGGAATTGCCATTTCTGCTTTTGAAACTGGAGTTTTTTGGCGGTTCTTGTCAGCCGTTTCTACTGGTGCTGGAGTTTTTTTAGGGGGTTTTTGACGTTTCTTAGCAGGTTCAAAGGGGAGGCGATCCCTTTGGGAAGCCTCCCTCGCTGGTTCTTGTTCCGTAGACATGAACCGGATGCCTCCCTAACCACGAATGCCAAGACGACCAATTAAAGCTTGATAGCGCTCTTTGCTTTCTTGTTGCAAGTAGGACAGAAGACGTTTGCGCTGACCGATGAGCTTCAACAAGCCTCGGCGCGAGGAATGGTCTTTATCGTTAAGTTTGAGATGCTCGCTGAGTCGGTTGATGCGATCGGTTAGCATCGCGACTTGCACGTCAGTCGATCCGGTGTCGGTTTCGTGGACTTGGTATTCCGAGATCAGTTCTTGTTTGCGCTGATGCGACAAAGGCATGGATGGAAATTTTCAATCTATACGATACAGCAGTCTCTCATATTAACACAGCCGTACCGTCTCTTAGAAGCTCTGTGGTCTGGAGTTACTGACACAAGAGCCGAAAAGACGCGGCGACGTACCAGAGAATTACCTTGACGTTCTCCCCCAGATGAATCAGGGGGATTCTTAAAAGGATGTTACGAGGCGGTCAATAGACACGCCGAGTCACCTTTCTTCCTGTTTCTCGGATTCTTAACTAGACGGTTTCGGGTTCCTGCCAGACCATCTCCACAGGCATTTTCTTTGTTTTCCAGGATGCGTCCCACCCCAGAGGGTCCACGATTGCGGACAATTTGTACCGCAGGTACATCACGATGAACTGTGTAACCACACTCAGGGCAAGAATGAACCCTGTCTTTAAGGTTTTTCTTACCCGTATGGGCATCACATTGTGAGCTTGCCTTGCAACGTGTAATCCTTGTTGACTTTGGCAAAATACACGCCACGCTTCCAACACACCCATTGCAAGATGTTGAGGAACTGCCCAAAACCAGCATCTAAGGTATGTTTTCCCAGCGTCCCTTTTGCCCACGCCCGGAAGTCGATGTCCTCAACAAACATCATTCCAGCACCGTCACACAGTTTGTGAGCTAATTTAAAGTGCCAGTCTTTCCGGGTGTCGCTGATGTGCTGATGCAATCGTGCAATTTTCTGATTGAGTTTGTGGCGATTGAAAGACCCTTTCTTTTTGTGCTTCAATCTGCGTTGGAGCAATTGCAGCTTCCTATGCAGCACCTTGAAGAATCTCGGTCTATCTACCACGTCGCCATCAGATGTTGCGACAAACTTATCTAGTCCCAAGTCAATGCCAATCGGATGACCGTGAGGCATGACATCGGGGAAATAAACATCGCATTCCAAGGTCAGCATCACGAAATATCCAGATGCCTTGCGGACAATTCGAGCCTGCTTAATAACAAACCAGTCTGGAATTTCCCGTGAATTAACATATTCCATCCCTAGAAAATTGTGGATATACGAAGAATTACCGCCTTCGATATCGATTCTTAAATATGGGATTTTAACCGGATATAAAATAATAGCAAATATCCCATAAATTAAGACAAACATCAAGTATAATACCAACCAGGCAAACAGCCATAAAACAAGATAGTATTTGTGAAAAAAATTCACCCAAAATATGAAACAAGCATTCTCGATTGTCAAATAAGAAGCTCAGGGAAACGAAGAGAAACTTCAAGCCAGCCTTCAAAAGAACTTCGTTTCAAGATTTTAAATGATTTTCGCTCTCATGCTTGAGGCTGGAACGGGATTTATGTATTCAACTCAGGGTGATGAGATGCTGATTGCATTTTTGAGATAGCTCAAAGAGCTTTTTTTCGAGGTTTATCTTCCGAAAGTGATTGGACTGTGGACAGAGCGAATGCCTTATTACCGTTTTCTTCCCTAATCTTTCGACTTGTCGATATTGAGCTATTTTGAATTGACGATTTTTCCTAAAATAGATGATTTGAAACTGAGCATAAAATCAATATATAACTCAAGTTGCTAGTTATAAGCTTTGGCGGCAAATCAACCCGGTTTATCGGAAAAATCGTGGGTTTGACAGCGAGAAATTAACTCGGAAACCGGGTTGATGACGCTCGGTAATTGGTAATGGGATTCATTGGTGGTGGAATCGTGACAATTACCAATTACCCATTACCCATTACCAGCGTCGTTGGATGTAACTAGCAACTTACGTTATATAGCATTCGGCCCAACCCATTTAGAACGAAAATAGTAACATTCCCTAAACAATATTTCCCGTCGCGCCTCGAACTTGGTAACATTTGAAAGACGCTCGCAACTATCGGAAAACGGACAGAAAAACCTATGAAAAGCTTGTGGAACGATCGAGAAGCACAGCAATACTCCTCCGACCTAGCCTTGCGGGTGTACACCTCCCGCCTGTTGGGACGAGAACCCGCTCTAGTGTTGCATGGCGGCGGCAACACCTCGGTCAAAATCCGCGAGAAAAATATTGTCGGCGAAGAGGAAGATATCCTCTACGTTAAAGGAAGTGGTTGGGATTTGGCGACGATCGAAGCGGCTGGATTTGCCCCGGTTCGTATGCCTCACTTGCTGAAACTGGCACAACTAGAATCCCTCTCCGACCCCCAGATGGTCAACGAACTGAAAACCCAGATGACCCGCGCCAGCGCCCCATCGCCGTCGGTGGAAACTATCCTCCACGCCACGCTGCCTTACAAATATGTAGACCACACCCACGCCGATGCGGTTATTACCATCACCAATACGCCGAATGGATTCGATCGGATTCGGGAGATTTACGGCGATCGATTAGTCATTATCCCCTATGTCATGCCGGGATTTGACCTCGCCCGGTTGTGCGCCCAAAAGTTTGCCGCCGATGCCACAGACAAAACCGTCGGCATGGTGTTGATGAATCACGGGTTGTTCTCCTTTGGCGCAACTGCCCGCGAATCCTACGAACTAACGATCGAACTCGTCTCCCTTGCCGAAGACTACCTCCGCAAACATGGCGCTAGCAGTCCCCCCTCCGCCCAAGTCACGACTCCACCCGAGGATAAACCCAGGCGCCACAGCCTCGCCTCACTGCGCCACCAGCTTTCCCAAGCCGCCCGGTTTCCCGTGATTCTGGCAACTTACCGCAGCCCCAAAACCCTCGCCTACGCCCGCCGCGACGACATCGGCACGATTTCCCAACAAGGTCCCCTGACACCGGATCATGTCATCCGCACCAAACGCATTCCCATGTTGGGGCGAGATGTGGAGGCGTATACCGCCGCTTACAAAGACTATTTCCAAGCCCATGCCGCCGCTAATTTAACCATGCTAGACCCCGTACCTCGGGTGATTCTCGACCCGGATTTTGGCATGTGTACCGTCGGTCAAACAGCAAAACAGGCGCAGATTGTGGCGGATATTTACGATCGAACCATCGATGCGATCGAATCTGCCACCCTACTCGGCGGCTACCAAGCTTTATCCCCCAAAGACATCTTCGCCGTCGAATACTGGGATTTGGAACAAGCCAAACTGCGCCAAGGCGGCAAACCCCCAGCCTTTACTGGCGAAATTGCCCTCGTTACCGGGGCGGCATCGGGTATCGGCAAAGCCTGCGTCGATTCCCTCCTCAAACGCGGCGCAGCCGTCATCGGTTTAGATATCAATCCCCAAATCGAAGACTTGTATTCCCGTGCCGATTTTTGTGGCATCACCTGCAACGTCACCGACGAATCCGCCATTTTAGCCGCCCTAGAACGGGGGATTGAGAAATTTGGCGGTTTGGATTTGCTCATCCTCAACGCGGGAATCTTTCCCCCAGGTCGTTCCATTGCCCAACTCGGTAGCGACGAATGGCGCAAAGTCATGTCGATCAACCTCGATGCCAACCTCGTGTTGATGCGGGAATGCCACCCCTTCCTCAAACTTGCCCCCAAAGGCGGTCGCGTCGTCATTATCGGTTCCAAAAATGTCCCCGCACCCGGCCCCGGCGCAGCGGCCTATTCTGCATCTAAAGCGGCGTTGAACCAATTGGCGCGAGTCGCGGCGTTGGAATGGGGCAGCGATCGCATCCGGATTAATAGCCTCCATCCCAACGCGGTATTCGATACCGGACTGTGGACGGAAGAAGTCTTACAAGCCCGCGCCAAACATTACGGGTTAACCGTGGAAGAATACAAAACCAATAATGTCTTGAAAGTGGAAGTGACGAGTCATTCTGTAGCGGAATTGGCGGCAGAAATGTGCGGCGATTTATTTGCCAATACGACCGCAGCACAAGTTCCAGTTGATGGTGGAAACGAGCGGGTAATTTAGAAGTAATAAGTAATCAGTAATCAGCCTCGGAGGATGCGTTAAGTGAAACAACCCATCTTACGAGGCTTGCGATCGTTGTGTCACCATCATATAGAAAGACATTTAGTCTCGAATTTGAGCCATCATCGCTTTATCTCCCAATACGATCAAGACTCTAGCACGCGGGGCCAAAAACAAAGGTGATGCGTCAATCTCGCGACTCTACACCGACGATTTTTCGGAGCGCCCTTTGTTTTTTTGCGTAAGTCCTGACGATGAAACTTTTTCAATTTTGCCCGCTTCGTTCAATTCAAATACACTAATACCTTCGGCAACTCTCTCTTTCCCATTCTTGCCCAAACCGCGCATCGTCGATTTGACCCCAGAGCTATTCCCGCCAACGCGAACGAAATCTTGGGAGATTTCCAGTTTCGCAAACGCCATTGATAATAACCCAAAAAATTGCTGGTAATTCTCCAGGTTCAACCCATCTAAAGCAACTTGAGTTAATATAAAAAACTACTTCATGCGTGGTTTTATTTTAGAGCTGTCGTTCTCTTTCAACTCGAACAATTGTTTTAAAATTTTTAATTAATCTCGACCCGTCACCGTGTCACCCCCTCAGAGTCATTCCTAACTATCGGTGTTTAACCGGACATGATATCAACCAGAAGCGCCAAGGCTAATTTGGAAAGAAAGTGACGCGCGCATCGTAAGTCATTGCATGGGAGATTAGTTCATGAAGTTCTGGGACGCAGAGGAAGAATAGAGAGAAAATTTTTGAGGTTTAAATGATATCTCCAACTTGTGAGTCAATTATTGGCTGTTTGCTTGGAACGGCTGTGGGTGATGCTTTTGGATTGCCTTATGAAGGGTTAAGTAAGCGTCGGCAAGTTCGTCTTTATCCGCATTTGAATCAATATGAATTTTTGTTTGTTAGAGGGATGATTTATGATGATACGGAACACACTTGTATGGTTGAGCAATCGCTGATTGTTTCGGCAGGAAATGTCGATATATTTAAGCAAGATTTGGCGATTCGATTGCGCTTTTGGTTACTCGGTTTACCGGCTGGAATTGGATATGGGACGTTAAAATCGATTTTGAAGTTGTGGTTGGGATATCGCTCTGGTGTCTTCTCTGCTGGAAATGGTGCAGCGATGCGAAGTGCTATCATCGGTGTTTGTTATGGTGATGACCTGCGAAAGTTACGCCAATTAGTCAGAGCATCTACGCGACTAACCCACACCGATCCAAAAGCAGAATATGGGGCTTTTGCTGTAGCGTTTGCGTCTTACTTATCGAGTCGCAAATCACAGGTTTATCCTCAAAATTACTATTGCCAACTCGCAAATATACTGGGCGCAGAAGCTGCTGAATTTTTAGAACTAATCGAAAAAGCTTGCTATAGCGCAGATGCAGGGGAAAGCACCGCATATTTTGCCAGTCAGTTGGGGATGAATAATCGCGTCAGCGGCTATGTTTATCATACGGTTCCTGTTGTTATTCAAACTTGGTTAAGGCATCAACAAGATTACCCTACAGCCATTCGAGAAATCATTCGTTGTGGGGGCGATACAGATACTACAGCAGCAATTTTGGGCGGTATTATTGGGGCATCTGTGGGTAAAGAAGGTATTCCAACTGCGTGGCTTCAGGGTTTGTGGGAATGGCCTAGAACTAAAGTGTGGATAGAATTGCTTGGGAAAAGATTGGCTAATGTTTGTAAACAGGGTGCTGCTCAGCGTGCTTTATCGCTGCCGATGCCGGTAATTTTGTTACGAAATCTGTTATTTTTGATTGTAGTTATAGTTCATGGATTTCGCAGATTTTTGCCTCCGTATTAATTAAAAACTGCGATCGCTGGTGAATATTTTGAGCGTTTTGGTGTCAGATCGTGTCCGGTAGTATAGGTGGTGTATGGATGGCTAATTGCTAATTGCTAATTTTCAATTGCCTCCAGAGCAGCCATTAGCGATTAGCTATTAGCAGTTTGCAAATTTTTAAATTCTTCAAATTGATGTTAGTCAGGGATACCTGACCCACGACTGTACCGCCCGATTTAGAATGGCTGTCTCTAGATTTGCTCCTGCCAATTTAGCTTCACACAATATGGCCTCAGTCAGGTCAGCTTTATCCAGGTTCACCTCGGTTAGATTAGCTCTCTCTAGGTTAGCCCTGCGTAAAATTGCCCCGCTTAAGTTAGCCGCTTTAAGATTTACCCCAAAGAGTTTTGCTTCAGTTAGATTGGCTCCTCTTAAGTCAGCCTTTTCCAAGTTAGCGTCAGTCAGATTGGCTTCCCATAAGTTAGCCTGACTGAGGTCTGCTGCGTAAAAGTTTGCACCAATCGATGTTGTATTCGCCAAATTTGCTTGTTGTAAGTTGGCTCTATTTAAGTTTACTCCAGTTAACTTGGCCTCACTTAGGTTGGCCTTGCTCAGGTTTACCAACGATAGGTCTGCCAAAACTAGACATGCAAGCCGCAAATTTGCGCCAATTAGATTTGACTCTCTCAGGTTTGCAAGAGCTAGGTTTACCTCTTTCAGCGATGCGTATCCCAGTTTAGATCGGATCAAGGTTGCGTTTTTTAGGTTTGCTTCTTTTAAGTCTGCACAAAAGAGGTTTATATCACTTAAGTCCAGCCCTTCTAGTTTTGCTTCTCTCAGGGTTTGTTCGTGAAAATCGCGTCTTCCAGCAGCATATTGCTCCAGCACTTCTTCTGCGCCCATATAGGCTGCCTCTTTATTTTTAGGTTAACTTTCAAAATAACCCAACTTTGGTTAGTTTGAAAGTTTTGGTGAAGAATTATTAAGAAGAAACCTAAATTGGCAAAATGCTGTAACTGCCAAAGATTTTCAGCGTTTCGGTGTAAGCTGCCAGTTCGGCGATCGCAGCTTGAATAAATGGCTCGTTAGCATCCGCTTCGATATCGATAAAGAAAAGATACTCGCCGAGCGATCGCTTGGTCGGGCGAGATTCAATGCGGCTTAAGTTAATATTTCGATTGGCAAATACTAAAAGCGGTTTGGCAAGCGCTCCTGGCATATTAGCAGGCACGCTAAAAGCTAGGGAAGTATGACTATGACTTGCCTGATTTTCGCCAAAATTGAAAGCTTCTGAAACAGATTTTAAGCTCAGTACCCAAAACCGCGTACAATTGTCCGGATTATCGTTAATTGCACTAGCCAGAATCGGCACGTTGTAAAGTTGGGCAGCGCGTTGAGATGAAATCGCACCTGCTGTTTTTTCTTGTTCGAGATTCTCTATTGCGTCTGTCGTCGAATTGGTAGGAACCACTTGCACCCAAGGAAGAAACTGAGAAAGCCACCCCTGACACTGCGCCAATGCTTGTGGATGAGAATATACCGTGCGAATATCTGTCAATTTTTCGGCGCATGACAGCAGCGCGTGTACTATTGGCAACACCAAGGCGTGTCGAATTTGCAGTCCGTCCAACTGCCACAGCGTATCCAGCGTCATCGTGACGCTGCCTTCAAGGGAATTTTCCACCGGCACAACTGCCAGGTGCGCTTGTCCCTCTGCTGCTGCGCGGATTGATTGGGCAATACTGGGATACGGACGCAAACAACATTCTTGTCCGGTTTTCTGGTGCAGCCATTTGGTATAAGCTAGTGCAGCTGCTTCTGCATTAGTGCCTTTCGGCCCCAAGTGTGCAACGATCGTGCCCATAAAGTCCAGCCTTCAGTTGTATCTTAGGTTTCCTTAACTCTTGCTCTGCCCCAGGGCATAGGCTTGTCGAGTTATGTTAAGCCTAACTATATTGCCTTTTTCTGATTGCCTGAGACAGAGGCCCCCCTGGTATATGAATTTTTATGATGGGACAGGCGTGCAAGCGCTGAAAATTTGGCTCAAACAAGCCAATGTTGGCAAAATTTAGCCCAAAATCTTTACATTTCTATAGGTTATAAAAAACTACGTTTAAATTTTTAATAAATTGTAAAGTAAAATTAATATAACAAAGCTACGTAATTATCCTGAAAATTTATTAACCAATGCATACTCGATTTATTGCCAGCCAATCCGTTCAACTTGCCGTACCGGAGCAACCCATACCGATTCAGCACTATTTGCGCCAGCCGCAACGACTCGTAGGCGCTCTGGTAGACTCGAGTCGGATCGAGCAACTCGGCGAGGAGATGTTTCGCTTGAAAATGCGTCCGTTAAGCTTCTTAACATTGACGATTCAACCGACGGTAGATATGAGAGTCTGGTCTGAACCAGGCGGAACGGTGCGTTTAAAGTCAACCGGCTGCGAGATCCGGGGTATTGAGTACATCAACCAACGCTTTGCGCTGCACCTGGTAGGTCAGCTATATCCGATACAAATCGACAATATCACCCATCTTAAAGGAAGAGCGGATTTAGAAGTGCAAGTCGAGTTGCCGCCCCCTCTTTGGCTGACACCCGCCCCCATTTTGGAAGCCACGGGTAACGGACTGCTCAAGAGCGTGCTGCTGACAATTAAACAACGATTGATGTATCAGTTGCTGTCGGATTATCGGCGGTGGGCGACCGTTGATCGGGAGAACGCACCTTCTATCCAGCCGCCGGGGTTATCTGCCGATCATCCTATTATTTGACGAAGGTACGAACCTATCCGAAAAATCTGCTCTATCGTTTTCGGATAGGCTGCCAATTTGCAGCATCTTTGGCAATTTTAAATATTAAAAGAGTTGGACATATTTAGAGACATCATCTTAATGTCTGTCCGTTCAGACCAACCCAATTTTTGCCAAAACTTCTGTGCTTCTGAATTCTTTTCCAGTACAAAAAGGTGGCACTTTTCAATTCCAATTAACCTTAACTGCGCGAGACATCGCGATACAAGTGCAGTTGCAATGCCCTGTCTGCGATACGCTTTTGCAACAGCCAAGTGATGCAGATAACCGCGACGCCCGTCATGCCCGCACAAAACTGCACCTACGATGTGTCCATTCTTTCTGGCAGCGAAACTTAGACCTGGATTGCGAAGCAGATACTGCTCCATATTTTCCTTTTTGTCAGCATCGCCCAACCGCACGCCTTCGGTACTTTCCCAAAGCGAAATAACATCATCGTAGTCCACGGGCAGGGGAGCAGGGGAGCAGGGGAGCGAAAGGGAGACACGGGGACGCTCTGACGCGGAGAAGGAATGTTTTTTAAACTTATGGTGGGTGTCTGCCCCGCCCCCTGTGCAGTTGTCTTTGTTTTAAATTTTGTTACGTCAATCATATTGCAAGTTGATGCGCTATAATCCTCTTTGGACTTCAAAAATACCGTACGCATAACTACATACTTTGCAAAAAAAATAATGAAGGGCAATTGCTTTTTTGGGATGGCGATATATTCGCCAGCTACGTAGTAAGTTTCTTTTTTGTTGGTTGATCGGCTTCAGGTTCAGGCTCGCTATAAGCCTGTTGCGGGTGTTGTTTGTAGTAGGTTTCAGCAATCTTTTTGCTGTCCAATCCGTTGTATCGAATCAAATAGTTGATGGCGTTTTCTGATGAAGTAAATCCGCCTTTCATTGATTGCAGGGTTGCGCTGAAGATTTCGTTTTTGCCTTGGACAATTCGTCCCAGGAACTTTTGATTGATTTCAAATCCGGTGCGGTGGTTATACTTTTCTGTATAGCACCAAACTTCGTATTCTAGGCTCATCCAATCATCAGTTCGTCGTAACCATGTTCCCGTTGGGCAGTCGTTTTCATCAATGAGAACTTCTTTCTTTTGAATGTTGGCGCACAGGTCGGCATACATTGCTTGGTGCTTGCAGTTTTTGCCTGTATGGCGTCGCCGCATTTGCCAATCGGGGCATGAGCAAGCATCCCAAGACACTGTGTATTTATTGCCGTTTTCGAGGTTGAAGCAAATTGCGTATCCTGCTTTTTCTTCCCACTTGTACTTCTCTTTGGTGGGTCCGGCTTGCTCTGTCTTGGTGGCTGCGATCGCTTGCTCAATCTTTCCTTCAAGGCGAGTAATTTCGAGCGCAATCTTGCGGATCAGGTTGCGGCAATTGAGCTTGATGAATACCGCAAATTTTTTGGTCAGTGCGGCTAATTTTTTAGTGAGTGATGCGAGTGCCATAATAGAAATAGGTTTTTTGTTGTGGGCGGTGGCTTTCGCCACTGCTCTTTTATTTTAGCGCGTCAACGCGCTGATAGGCATTTTATTGATATATTTTTACAATTTTATAGTGCGATGACGCGCTATACTAGGGGGGAAGAGTACAAAACACTGAGTATGCCACGTCCTGGCGGTAATCCCGGATTGAAGAAATTTCAATTCAAATCTCTTTATGCTGAGCCAGCTACCGAGCTTTTCTCTATTAGAGTTCCCCCAAGCCTTAATAAAAAGCTCAAAGCTTTGGGGAAAGACAAGGCGATTTTGGTTCGCAAGGCTCTTGAGGATTTGGTAGCTGATTTGCCAGAGTCTCTATAAAAAAAGCGATCGCACTCATCGTGCGATCGCTTGTAACTAATTAACTATTGTTTTACATCCAAAGCAGTCAGTTCTCTAATGTCTATCATGGTAAATTTGGCGCTCGCTGCGGAATTTAACTGCATCCTTCAAACAGCCTTTTGCTGCCCCATTCGAGCAGCGAAGATAGGCTTGAACGCTTCGATTGCCTCTGGTGTAGGTAAGGTAGCTTGCCACGCCGGACGCGATATTAAGCGATCGCACCAAGCACTCAGTTTTGGATATTCACCCAAGGACACGCCCGCTTGAGGCAACCAGGGTATGATACTGCCAGCAACAGCCTCGGCTAGAGTTATGTTTTCACTACCAAAGTAAGGGCGATCGTCTAATAAATTCTCAAACAACTTCAGCACAGTAGCAATTTTCTGTTTTGCTGGCTCTATTTTTTCTGAATCTCCTGCTGGTAAGCCTAAAAACAGGGGCAAAAGAGGAGTCATAGCAGGCAACAACTCATTCACAGATACCAGTTGCACCATCCGCACCACCGCTAGATCCTTTGCCTCTTTCGGCAACATACTAGGCGTGGGGTACTTGGCCTCTAAATAGTCTAAAATTGCCAAAGATTCGACAATATTAAAGCCATCATCTACCAAAACTGGTATGTGGTGAAAAGGGCTAATCGCCAAAAAATCTGGTTTAAGCTGTTCCCCATCCAACTTGATCTCTACCAGTTCAAACTCAAGCCCTTTTTCCAGCAGTGTAATCCAGACGCGGCAAGAGTTAGGAGATATCGGTGCGTGATAAAGCGTCAGCATGAGAAAACCTCTCGCATTAGAATTATCCTGACAATCTTCAGACACGGCAAGGACTGAAAGACCGCCGATGCAGGCGCGAAGGGCCGTGTTTTTGCAGTGCTTGTAAATGTCTGGCTGTACCGTAACCTTTATTAGCAGCTAAATCATACTCTGGATATTTAAGAGCAAAGCGCATTATTAGGTCGTCGCGCCACACTTTGGCGATAATGCTAGCAGCAGCGATCGCAGGCGAAATCTCATCTCCTTTGATCAGCGTTTGTTGCTCAATTGGCAAATTAGGAATAGGCCATTTCCCATCCACCAAACACAAATCTGGCTGCACCTTCAGCTTCATCACAGCGCGTTTCATCGCCAACAATGACCCATGAAAGATATTCAGCCGGTCGATTTCTTCAACCCTTGCAAAGCCAATTTTATAGTCAATCGCCACAGCTTGAATCTGCTCTGCAAAACGTTTCCGCCCCACAGAAGTTAGTTTTTTACTATCTTTAAGACCGGCGACGACGAGTTCCGTAACTGCCCTATCGGGTAAAATCACTGCTGCTGCTACTACCGGGCCAAATAAACACCCCCGCCCCACTTCATCGACCCCTGCAATTAAGCTCGAAGAGGAGGTGAGGGGGTGGGGGGATGAGAGGGTGATGGGGTGAGTTTCAAGCGTGCGATCGCTCATTTTTATTTCCTCATTCCCCCGCAGAGCATTTTACCGCTCGCCATCAACGTCCACTGCCGAAGAGCGACGGCGGCGACGGCGTCGGATTAAACTATCCCCACTATCAGATTCGGATGGGGCGGCGTCAGTATCAACCCGCGACCCAGTCTCTTGAGCTGAATCAGATAATGGTGCATTTGTCAAGGGTTCGCTCTGAAAATCTGGCTCCCCATCAAAATCGGAAGGTTCAAAGCCATAGGAAGAAGCCCTGGAAATTTCTGAAGTGTCTTCTTCATTCCTCAACCTTGGGGCTACATCATTTTGAGCATCGTTACCTTGTCCCGGCAACCTGACGTTAACAATAGCAGATTTGGGATTTTTCACCTGACGATTCAAGCGCACCAGCGGCGAAATCCCCATTAGCGCATAAACTTCCTGTTCTTCCGGAGTCATTTCTACCGTAATCACCTCCGGAGGTGCTGTTTCTGGCTTGACAGGGCGCTGCCTTTCTGATATTTCGGGACGACCTACCTTTAGCGGCGGGGGTGAAAACGACGGTGCGGGGGAGGGGAGTTCCGTATCGCTCTCCCATTCAGAATCAACCCCCGTATCAGCCGCTGGTTGGTTAGAAAACATCCCGCCGCGTCCGGTCGATTCTTCCTCCATTTCGCCAAATCCAATCCGGCGACGACGGCGACGGCGAGAATTGCCGCGTTCCTGATAGTTGGGATGATAGCTCAGGTCCAGGTCATCCAGGTCGGCACCAGGAGCGAAGTCGAGATCCGAAGTCGTTTCTTGCCCAAACGTTTCGGTTTTGCTGTAAGGGGCAGTTACGGGCATTGAACGCTGCTCGATCGGACGATACTCCCGTGGGGATGGAGAACGGTCGGCAATTTCGCCGCTGCGCCCTTCTGTAGGGCGCCAAGTTTCACCATTTCCTTTGGATGGCGCTGCTGGATCGCGTTCCTTCGTTGTTTCTCTGAAACTAGTTAGAGAAGGAGAGTAAGTGTTCAACTTTTGTTCGCCTTCACCCGGCAACTCTACTAAATGACCCAATCCGCCACAAGTGGGACAAGGGCGACCGAATAATTCGTAAATATTTTGGCCTTGACGCTTGCGCGTGAGTTCGACCAGTCCCAGTTCGGATAGTTGGGCAATTTGAGGTCTGGCTTTATCTGATTTGAGGGCTTTATTAAAGTGTTCTAGCACCTGTAGCTGGTCGCGGCGGGAATCCATATCGATAAAATCGACAATAATCACGCCAGCGAGATTCCGCAGGCGCAGCTGACGGGCAATTTCAGTAGCGGCTTCGCAGTTTGTCCACAGGACGGTTTCTCGCGCCGTCGCCGAACGGGTAAAGGAACCGGAGTTTACATCGACGACGGTCAGCGCTTCTGTCGGCTCGATAATGATATACCCACCAGAAGGTAGATCGACTCGCGGTTTAAGGGCTTCGCGAATTGCGGCGTTGACGCGGAAGTATTCTAAAACGGGGATGCGATCGCGGTGATGGTCAATCAAAACCCCTTGGGGTGTCCTTCCCCCACTCCAGCTGAGTAATTGTTGCTTGACTCGCTTCACACCTGTGTGGGAATCGACCACAATCCGATTCACATCACCGCTGTACATATCCCGCAAAACGCGCTGAATAAAATCATCGTCGCGGTTAAGCAGTGCCGGTGCCCGTACCGACTGCGCCTCTAGCTGAATCGCCTCCCACTGTTTTTGCAGCGTCTCCAAATCTTCGATAATTGCTTCTTCATCCCGACCTTCCGCCTCAGTACGAACCAGCAAACCCATCCCCGCTGGTTTGATTAAAATTGCTAAAGCGCGCAATCGGTTGCGCTCGTTTTCATTCTTGATGCGTCTGGATAGATTTACCCCCCGTCCAAACGGCATCAGCACCAAATATCTTCCCGGTAAAGTAATGTTGCCCGTGAGCCTCGGTCCCTTGCTACCCGTCGGCTCTTTCATCACCTGCACTAATACTTTTTGCTGGGGTGTCAGCAGTTCCGTAATTGCCCCCGCCGTGCGTTTCAGTCGCAGCGGCCCCAAGTCGGATACGTGTATAAATCCGTTCCGTTCCGCATCTCCAATATTGACAAAGGCGGCATCGATACCAGGAAGTACGTTCTCCACCATTCCCAGATAAATGTCACCCACTTGGTGAGTCCCCGTGGCGACAACGAGTTCTTGTATTTGATCTTCGGAAAATACAGCAGCAATGCGATGTTGTTCGGCGATAATAATTTGCTTTGGCATTCAAATTCCTCTAAATTTCGCTGCGATTGAAGCGGCACAAACAACGTGAAACGATTTCAAATTTAAGATTTCAGATTTCCAATTGAGCGAGCAAATTCTTCAATTTTAACTCTGAAACTTTTTAATTTGATGTGCCTTTTACTGTGGCTGAAATGGCCTAATTTTCTCAATTGAGAATCAACTATTTACTAATCCAGTTCTGACTCTATTGGGTCAAATAACAACTGAGTCAGCAGTCAGTCGTTGTCAGGGCGGATTTACCAAACATGCCTGTAATAGTACAAACAATTCTGAACAACCCGCTTGTACGGGATTCAGGAGGTAAATGTTATGGATAAGCTGTTTAGCGCCCTTTGATGGAGGTTAGGCACTGAATTTTCGGTTTTGACTAATAGCAAGTTTCGCGCTTGTTCTATAAGACTTATCCCAAGTTGCTCATCGCTACTCGGTGCTTACTTCCTGCTTCTACCAAGGACTTCGGAGTCTTCTTGTCCACAGGCGTTAATTCGGACTGAACCCATCCTACTCAAAACTTACTCAAACTTGTCCATCAGATTCAGCTTGGTTATTGCTCATTTTGTTGGACAATTTTGCATAATTATAGCCATAAATTTGGCTACTTATTCCAGCTTCTCTGTCTGGCACTTGCGAACCCTTATGCGGTCGAGCAACGAACCCAGGCATTCCTGTTTCAAGGGCAGAAAATTGTTTTGACCCTTCGTTGATGCACTGCGCGCAAGTTGGCGCCAACGCAACCGATAATCTGTTTACACAGACATCGCATTCAAAACATTGGGTAACACAATTGGCTCTGCGTCCTTTCCGTAGAACAACCCTGAAAACTTCAACCAGCCGCAACCGCTGCCATTGAGAAGTATTTTATCACTCCACACCTTTTCAGGCATAGAATTGTTGGTTCTACGAACCCAACGCGCGCCCTTGAAGTTCCCCGCTCCGGTCAGACGAACAATTACCGATCTTCTGAGATAATCCCCATGCGGGAAAAAGCGATCCGGGAAAAACTTCGCCTCAAGCGCTTAATTCCTTGTGTTCGCGGTGTTTTAACATTGCCAAAAGTTGTTTTTCGAGTTACCCACTCGCGAGTATTCTGGCTGTAAAGCCAGAGGGTTACTCATTACTGCCTTACTCTGAATCGGATCTTATCATACAAAACCCAGGTTTACCATTCATACTGCCTCAAGCAGAAGCTGACGGCGGTGGATATGGAGTAACTGAAACTCTTGCTCCGCAACTTGTTGGAGCATGAATATAACGTGGTCCGGGCGCAGCTGAGAGCCATCGTTACGGCAGTTACCGACATAGCGGAGCATCACCGACTCATCGGAGCTGAGGTTTTCTTCTACCAGATCTAACTCAAACAAGCGATCGCGCAGATTCACCTGCTGAACTTGTCCGGACTTGGTAGTTTGCTCAGTCCAAATCGCATCTCTAGCTTTAATCGCCTCTATCCAATTTTTCCACGCCTGGGTGGTAGCAGCGGTAGCAGATGCCACCGTAATCAAATATTCTGCCTGCTCTAACAACCGAGTTGCAGCCATAGCCTTGAGGTCAATTTCCTCCACCCGGTAGACGGGAATATTTTCCGGCAGTTGGGCGACTAAGCTTTCTTGGAACGCTGCCACATCCATCAGCTGCGTCAACTCAAAGTCTACAATTTCTCCAACGCTAGTGGCTCCCAGGGGCAGCGCATTCGCGATCGAAATGCGAGGAGAAGGATGGAACCCACCCGTATAGGAAACGGGTATGGACGCCCGTCGCACCACGCGGTCAAACAACCGAACCATATCCAGATGGCTTACAAGCGCCATATCGCCCCGCTTGCCAAACCAAACTCGCAGGCGCATTGCCCGGTGTTGATTCGGTGCAAAGTGCCCCTCAAATTGAGGCATGGGCGGTGGTTCGATGACAATATTATGACCAAAATCGGTGCCGCAGACGCCGCAGTGGGAACAACCATCAAACGAGCAATCTGGAACCGTAGCCGCATCCAACGCACGTTGCAGGTCGGCTTTTAACCAGTTTTTATCGATACCCGTATCCAGGTGATCCCAAGGCAATTGTTTGTCGAGGGCTGATGATAGGTTTGACCCTGCACCATGCTCCATGACCCATTCGCCGTTTTCTACCAGGCGATATTTCCAGGTTAAACCAGATTCAGCGATCGCATCAGTCCAAGCTGCAAAAGCTTTATCTAAACTTTCAAACCAAGAGTCCATCCCGGCACCCAGTTCCCAAGCGCGACGCAGCACAGGCGCTAACCGTCGGTCGCCCCGTCCCACAAAATCTTCCATCGCCGATATCCGCACATCGGTGAAATTAGCTTTCGCGCCTTTGATGCGGCGGAATTCCCGGCGCAGCAATTCCTGCTTGCGATCAAACTCTGCGCTAGCTACCGAATGCCACTGGAAGGGCGTGTGGGGTTTGGGCGTAAAGTTGGAAATTGTAATGTTAAAGTTCAGCAGCTTTCTGCCTTTTCCCCTACATTGCTGCTGCAACCAGCGGACAGTTTCCGCAATGCCCAGCACATCGGCGTCGGTTTCACCCGGCAAGCCGATCATAAAGTAGAGCTTAACCTTATCCCAACCCTGCTCAAACGCCGTCTTAACGCCGCGCAGCAGTTCTTCGTTAGTCAGCCCTTTATTAATAATATCCCGCATTCGCTGGGTTCCGGCTTCTGGAGCAAAAGTCAGACCGCTTTGGCGCGTCCCGCCGATAATATTGGCAATATTTTCGTCAAATCGGTCTACTCGCTGGCTGGGTAGGGATAGAGAAATATTCTCGTTTTTCAGGCGATTTTTAATTTCCATCCCGACTGCCGGTAGCGCCAGATAGTCGGAACAACTCAAGGAAAGCAACGAAAACTCGTTATATCCAGTTTGCCGCATTCCCTGCTCGAGCGATTCTATGACTTGTTCCGGTTCCACATCCCGCGCCGGACGGGTTAACATCCCCGGTTGACAAAAGCGACAACCGCGAGTACAACCGCGCCGAATTTCAACCACGAGGCGGTCATGTACCGTCTGGACGTAGGGAACCAAACCAATCGAGTAAGCAGGCATTGGCGTCGCCACTCGCCGCAGAATTCGCTCTGGAACATCCGGGCGGTTGGGATGCACCGAGCCATCTGCTGCCATATCGTAGAATTGGGGTACGTAAACCCCTGGTACTAGCGCCAAATCGAGCAATAGTTCTTCTCTGCTCAATCCCGCTGCCTTACCCTCTTCCAGGACCAAGCCAATTTCTGGTAATAACTCTTCCCCATCACCCAGAGCGATAAAGTCAAAAAAGTCCGCATAGGGTTCCGGGTTGGATGTTGCCGTTTGACCCCCGGCGAAAATTAAAGGCCAACTGCCTTGCTCAACATTCCAGGAATTATCGGACGCCCGTTCTTTCCACGTGAGGGGAATTCCGGCTAAGTCTAACATTTCCAAGATGTTAGTTGCGCCCAGTTCGTAACTGAGGCTAAAGCCCAAAATATCAAAATCTGTCAGGGGACGCCGCGACTCGACCGCGAATAGGGGCGTTTGGGTTGCGCGCAGTTTCGCTGCTAAGTCTGGCGCGGGTAAGTAGGCGCGATCGCACAACTGTCGCGGCTGGGTATTCAAAATGTTGTATAGAATAATATGCCCTAAGTTACATGCGCCAACTTCATAAACTTCTGGGTAAGTCAATACCCAGCGCACAACAGCGGCATCCCAAGCTTTGCGAACCGCGCCCAACTCGTTGCCCAAATAACGAGCTGGGCGGAGGATATCTGGTGTGAGTAATGCTTCTACTGCGACTGCCACAGTTACTTCTCTTCTCGTTTAATTCCAGCGACAGGGCCATCGATCAAAATTTAAACCTCTGCCATCCCGCGAAAAATTTCTCATAGCTAATTTTCCCTGGCTTTCGCGGCAAAAGGGGAATCTGGGGCATGAGGTAGTACGTTGTGCCAAACAAAACTTACTCAAATCAAGTATTTCGCTTAACTCGACGTTTGCTTCCTGCTTCAACCAAGGGATTCGGCTTCTTCTTGTCCGCAGGCGTAAATTCCGCGCTTGCCGCACGTACAAGGGTTTTTTGAGGCATTTTCCAGATTTATCGCAGCATTTAGATCGCGAGCGATGGAAAAGCCACACTTACCACATTTGTAAACACAGCCTTACAACGGGATCCTGGGTCGTCAACTTTCCTCCAGCCGGTCGGTAAGTTTTAAAGTCTTTTACTGACTCAAGTAATTTTAGCACAGTTGCTGTGAGCGGGAAAAAACGTGGTTAATGTTGTCATGCCAAGACCCTGCTACAGCCCAATAACAGGCCAAATAGCAGGCAAGGCGATGGTATATTTCGGGGAAATTCTGGAACGGTCGAGAGGGTTTTATGGGGTTTGGCTGGTGCCATCGCTTAAGTATCCGCAGGACAGCGCCCCAAGGCGTGCAGGAGAATCACGAGTCGCAGTCGTTGTTTAAGCAGACGTTAGCGCCTTGCCCAGGAGTTGAGTGCGGCTTCAAAAGCAGCGCGACTGGCAAAAATCTCAAACACCCGATCCAGCTGAGTTAGCTCAAAAATGATCCGGATTGACGGTAAAAGCGAACAAAGGCTAAATTGATAGTTTTTCTGTTGAGCGTGACTGAGAGCAGAAACCAAGACCATCAGACCAGCACTATCTAGAGACTCCACCTGTTCCATGTCTACCAATACAACAGTAGGCCACTCCGAAGCGATCGCTGCTGTTAGCTGTCTGCCAAATTCAGGCGCGTTGGCGGCATTGAGATGGCCTTGGGGCTGAATAACTGTCAGTTGGGAAGTAGCAATCGTCGCTTGCATGATTCAATTACCGTGTGAATAGACAAACAATGGCATCAGATGCCTTTGACCTTAAACGCTGGTTTGCAGTATTGACCACTCGCTTTGAGGGTTTTCACGGAATCTTCATCTTTCCACCCCATTTGTTTAAAGTTTTGAGCAAGCTTGGTTCGCTAAAAAGTATTTCCTTATACAACTGATTGACTGACAGGGAACCTAAAACGACAACAGTATAACTGCTGCTTTCGGAAAATACCAAGTTACCGAACCTTTTTTTCAGATAATTTATATCCAAAGTAATGATTTTAGACACTATAGCAATCCCGAGCGATTTATGAACAAGTCCGACCGTTGCTTCAATACCTCAAGAGTCCCCCTTCTCTTGCCCAGACAGCAAAAATTTCAGGGATCAAGATAGAAGGGGTAGGGCGCGGATGCAAGGACGGCACGCTCTGGGTTCGGAGTCTACCTTAGCGATTTCCAAAGCGCAAGAGCTTCGGGTCCATTAGCTAGCTACTGGAGTAGCGCTATTAGCCAATTAGCCGCCCCGTAGGGCGAAGCCAGACTGGAAAAGTATGGGCGCTTGAGAATCGCGCATATAGCGCAGCTTCCTCAAGCTATGCAGTCGTTAATCCTACAGTTAGAAAGAATTACTTCATATCTGCAACAGCTGCCCAAGGGGTAATTTCAACGTATAAACGGTCATGTCCGGAAACTTGGAAAATTTTTAGGGTTTTGGGTCGCCTTCAGCAGCAACGCGAACCGGGATATTAACAACAATCGAAACCTCCGAAAAAATACGGTTGTTAAATACTTAAAAACCTGATTTTTGTGGAATAGCTTTTAAGTATTTCTCTGACTAGAAGTGAGCTTCGACCATTTGCTTCAAACTCTTTCCCTTCTTTGGCTAGCAACGAAAAACCGTAGAAAAGCAGATGCTGGCAGGCTCAAACTCTGTAAATATCAATTGGCTCTGGATTTTTGCATCAGAACTGAATAATTTGCCAAAACTCCAAGGTTGAAGCCGCGTGTGAGTAAGATCACTCAAAGCAAAAGTTCCAGATCACCCCGACAGATAAATAGTAGGTGGAAAATTTTGATATTAAAAGAGTTACCCTGCCAACCGTGGAAACTAAAAACGCGATTCGTCAACTGGTAGAAAAAGCTATTTCGATTCGGCGACTGACTCCGGATATCGAGAATGAAATCAACTATGAACTGACGCGCCTGGGTTACATTTCTGATGTTGATTACGAGGCGCTGGAATTATTAATGGCTGAGATGGATGCTGGTCGGATTGCGTTAGTGGCAAGCTACTGATAATCGGGCTAGGGAAAAAATGCTGGGAAACTTTACTTGTGTGCTAAGAACGAATCCCTCTCAAGATCGGGGTTGAAGAGATTCGTCCCTATAATTAAAATTGCTAGCCGCAAGTAGGTCATTCGGCTGACTAGGCGGTTAAATACTCGATGGCTGCGCTACTTGAGCAGGAGCCGTCTTAGATTGCTACAAACCAATCTACAGCTGAATAAATGTGGGAGAAAGCTAGCCCCGCCAAGAAGATTGCTTCGCCCAATTTCGACACAAGCGAATTTATTCGCAGTTGCCGTATTGACAATAAAACTAGCTTCACGGTAGTTTCTAACCAATAAAGGTTTTCTCCAAGGGTAGAGCCGGTTGAAAGTACTAGCGCCATCCACAAGCGCTTAACCAGGACAAGCTTTGATGGGGATACATCAGTATCCAGGATCCGGGCCGCTGCATCGGTCGGGATCAAAGCAGTGTCAGTAATCTGCGAGATGAGTAAGCGAGTCTGAGGGCCCGTGAACTGGTTTCCCGGCAGAGCAAATTGACCGAAAGCTAGAAAGGTATAGTGGGTTAGTTACGCCGATTTTATGAAAATTTGGCTGGGTGGGCTTGCCAAACTTGGCGGACAAAATGGCTGAGTTGTCGGTGTGCTGAGTGGCATCCCTCAGATTGAGCTTTTGACGCCTGTAGCTGAGCCAACAGCGGTATTACTTCAGTATCGAGGGCAGTGCGGAACAAGCTCAAAGGCCAAAGCAAATCTGCACCTTGTCGCAAGTCATACAAAGTAGGCGGCTGTGGAACTGGCTCGACACCCAATGGGGCAGTTGCCAGCATTAAGGGGCGTGCCCAACACAACTGACGGGATTCAACGATTTGAATCACTTCTGCGTACAGGCAGGTTCCCTCATGGTCCAGACACACAATTTGGCTAGGCTGAAAGTTATAAGCAAAACCCATCGCTGCTTGCTTCACCTAAAGATTTAGGGAGTGCTTCTGCGCCGCAATAAATTGACGGCGCAGAAGCACGACACGAACGATTTTAATCCCTGTCAGACAAAGAAAGAATGCACTCTCGAATAACGTCTGACTTAGACCTCTTGTGTTTTTTGCCATAACGCTCAAGTTTTTCATACTCTGATTCCTTGACTCGAATGTGTAACTGTTCCCTTGACATTTAGTGTACCAAATCGGTACAATATTTGAGATGCTGAAATGATCGAAAGGCACCCTCGGTAACCACGCAGAAAAGGTCTCGCAGTAAGCAAGTATCGACGAGTGATACGCAAACCGTGGTAATGGGGCTGTCCGGGGGAACTCGGTTGTAGAAACAAGACTGGATATCCACGGGGATATCCTGAATGTAAGCCAGCCTCGAGGTTCAAGGGCTAGTATGCTTGAGGAAGAACTTCTTTGACATCGCTAGTTTCTTAGGGCTACTGAAAACCAACGATTCTGGGTACGGGGCAAAAGCCTCCGTGCTTCAACCGGGGGTGAGCTTACCTAAAACAGAGCGGGAGCATGAACACAAGCGTGATTCATCCGGTGGATGAAATGCGACAAGGGCTTATTTATTCGCAGTCAACATCGAGAATATTAAATTTTGTCTTTAGGGAGTCATGCTAACAATAAACAGTTGTACAATTAAACCAGGTCGCTCAAACAGAACGCCATGATTACATACTCATTCAAAGCTAAAAGAAAAGTTGCTCGGTACCGAAAAATAAAAGATGAAGCTATCCGTAAATGCCAATTAATCCGAAAAAAGCAATCAGGTTTTGGATGGATAATCGTGGCGTTAAGTTGTTTGAATTGAGCAAATTAAGTGCGGTTATAACCAAAGAGTTTGAATTGGCAAGCAGGCTCAACTATCAGGCAAGACTTGCAGCTACCGAGAGGGCATCCTTCTCGATTCAACGTTTTTAATCAAACTGCAAATCAGGGAAAACGGGTAAAAAAGGATACCCAAAATTCCAAAAGAGAAACCGTTCCGTTGAAGACAAACAGACGGGATGGAAGCTATCAAAAGAACGCAGATATATCAACTTCATCGACAAAAACGATATTGGTAGATTAAAGCTCATTGGTAATTACGACCTACAATACTACCAAATCGCTCAAATTAAGCGCGTCAGAATTATTCGGCGCAGCGATGGATATTACGTTCAATTCGTCATAGACGCAGATCGCAATATCGATATCCAACCGACGGGTAGAACGATTGGATTGGATGTTGGATTGTCAGCCTTTTATACCGATTCGCAAGGTAATAAGCTAGAAAATCCCCGTCACCTGCGTAAATCGGAAAAAGCTTTAAAGCGATTGCAGCGCCGTGTTTCTAAGAAGAAAAAGGGGTCTCGCAATCGGAAGCGCGCGATTAATCGGTTAGGAAGCAAGCATTTAAAAGTTTCCCGCCAGCGTCAAGAGCAATGCCCGTTAAAACGGCTTTGTGCGTCATAAAATATCAAGATTTTGTGGCGTTGGAGAAACTGCAAGTTCGCAATATGGTGAAAAACCACCATCCCCCCGCCTGAGGCACCCCCCTGATTAAGGGGGGTTGGGGGGGATGCGATGCTGCAAGGGTCGCAATTCACCCAGTGGTTGGAGTATTTAGGCAAGGTTTACGGTCGGGTTGTGGTGGGAGTACCACCGCAATATACGAGCCAAAACTGCTCTAATTGCGGTGAAGTTGTGAAAAAGTCGCTGTCTGTACGCACTCACGTTTGTCAATGTGGATGTACGTTAGACCGCGACCATAATGCGGCGATAAATATTTTGGCTCGCGCGTTGAAACAGACTGGCTATCAGTTAACAAGTACCGTGGGGCACAGGTCAACTAACGCTTCGGGAGAGAAGATCCTAATCTCGGACTTGGCAACAAGTTTGAGCAAGATCGCTCGATGAGCGAAGAATCCGCCGTCTTTTAAGCGGCAAAGTGTCAAAAGAAAAAAGCGTATCTTGGTGCTGTCTCCTGATTTTATTGAGCCACTCCCCAAGGGTAATCGGGATTGAGGCTATAATTTGGCTAAAGCTTGTTGCCCTCACCTGTAGATAGCATTTGCGGTTGATACTTGGGGGCAGGTGCGAAGCGCTGATGCGCCGCTTGTCAACGCTCGCAGCACCCTCTCCCAGTGCTATGGTCAGCCCACTCCCCTGAGTTGGGCTGACAAATTGCCAGCTAGGTGGTTAGGCCAGCAGTTGGATGGTATAAATTAAATATTAAGTACTTTAAAGCTAAGAGCAAAATCGCGCCGTTTGCTGCTAACAACGGATGAAACAGCCGTAAGGCTGGCAGCAGGCTCAGATTAACAACTGTATTTAAAGTATCCATCATACAATATACAGCGAATAGCTGCTATTATTCTATCAGGTGGCAATAGCCGAAAATGCTGGTCACCGAACAGTACCTTGACAACTGAAGATAGGGGGTTCCACAAGGAAGTGTGTCGTATATCGATACTGCCACTTGTGGGTAAAATCTTCATGGAACGATTGATGAATGGTTTTTAACTATTCAAGTCGGGCAGGACGCGAACCTGACTATAAACGGCTGTAGTGGGAAAGAACACGAGTACCACTCAGGAAGTTCCAAGATCTTATGTCTTGGAAGCCAAAACCTACCCGAAGGGAGGTGTAGGAGCGTCACGAGAGTTTAAATCCTCTCCATAGCAGTAATGAGTTACCCAGTTGTATTGAATTGACGGGGAGGATAGAGCCGTGTCTGTCGAGACCCTTGAAAAGCGTTCAACGTCTCGTAAACTTGCACCTCGCTACCGCGTTTTACTCCATAACGATGATTTCAACCCAATGGAGTATGTGGTAAAGGTATTATTGACAACCGTGCCCAATCTCACCCAACCCCAAGCCGTCAGTATTATGATGGAAGCCCATACGAACGGGATTGCTTTGGTGATTACCTGCGCTCAGGAACACGCGGAGTTTTACTGCGAAACTTTGAAAAATCACGGCTTGACCAGTACGATTGAACCCGAAGAATAGCACCGAAGGCCAGAATTTTTTGCGACTGAACCATTACCGTTTAGCTAGCTGCCCTGCCCCGATCAGGCTGGGTGTCTTTTTGTTGACCCTGCTTTTGCTCTGGGTGCCAGCAGCAGCGCCAATTTATTGGTTAGGGCGCGACCAAAACTTGGTTACTATCCTGACGATGGGGCTGTTATTCGGAGAATTTCTCCTCTTGCTGCGATTTTGGGGTGAGAAAGTATACCGGCAACCCCATCTGCTCAACAGCTACGGTTTGGTAAGAACGCGGCAGAATGGCTTAGAATTGCTTGTTGGACTGAGTATTGGGCTGTTATTTGTACTGAGTCTATTTGGCCTAGAAGGGATACTGGGGTGGCTGGTGTGGCAGCAGCCAGACGATCGCTTTCCCAGGGTAATTTTAGAAGGGTTGGGGAGCGCTCTGTTAATTGGATTGGCAGAGGAGGTGGTATTCCGGGGATGGCTACTAGATGAGTTACAGCGTGATTACCTTCCGCGCGTAGTGGTTTGGGCAGATGCGGTTATTTTTGCGCTGCTGCATTTTATTCGTCCCCTGCAAGCGATGCTTCGCACTTTGCCCACATTTCCAGCCTTGGTGCTATTTGGGTTAACGATGGTTTGGGGGAAGCAGGGTAGTCAAGGGCGTCTTGGGCTGCCAATTGGCCTGCACGCGGGGCTAGTTTGGGGTTATTACATGATCAATGTAGGGCAGTTGGTGCAATATTCTGGCAAGGTTCCGGACTGGATTACGGGCGTTGAGGGAAATCCTCTGCTTGGGGTGATGGGGTTGCTGTTTTTGGGTGTGTTGGCGTTTTGGATGAAGCAACGAATCCGCAAATACAAGAACACAAGCAAATAAGGGATGGGAGTAGAACGCTGGTGCTAACTATGAGGTCAAGTTGGTTGGATTAATTGCCCGAAATAGGTAGAGTTCCTAGTTGCGCTTTAGCGAAGATAGCGCAACTAGGAACAAGCGTTTTTATTATGAGTCAAATCGATTTGCTATTCATTTCTGGAAGAGAAGGCTGGTGGGAATCTAATGCGAGTTTTTCGTTAAGTCTGGAAGTTGGGTGGCGATCGTCAGAGGAGGCAGCAGCGGACTTTGGTTTGGCATAATTAGCAACTACACCCAGGGTTGATAAGCGAAAAGTGTTTAGCTGACTAATGGCTTGCATGACTGCGGATTTTTTAGTTTGTTTGACGCCTACCACCAGCAATATTCCATCGGTATGGGTAGCGATAAAACTGGCATCCATAAAGGTAAGCAGATTAGGCGTGTCGTAGATAACTAAATCGAAGTTGGACTGAAGTTCATCTGTCAGATGCTGCATCCCAGGAGAGCCGAGTTGTTTGGGAGAGTCTGGTAAAGGTTGTCCAGCAGTTAACACAAACAAATTCTCGGTTTGGTGGGATCGCTCGATGAAAACATTAGGGGATAATTTGTGGTTAAGCAGGTCGCAAAGTCCCCTGTGGTTTGGTAAATCTAACCAGAGGTGAAGCTGAGGACAGCGCAAATTAGCATCCACTAAGAGGACTCGCTGACCCGCCTGTGCTGCTGCATAAGCCAGATGTAAGGCAATTTTAGACTTGCCATCACCAGCCGTAGCCGAGCAAACTGCTAACGAACGGACTGGTGGAGCGGAATAGAGAAAACGGAGGTTGGCATAGAGAGAGTCGAAAGCTTCTACAAAAGCAGAAGTATTTTGATGGCTGTCGTTAATTTTGGGCAGCCACTTCAGCAATGCCATTGACTTTGGTGTTTTTTCTTTCTTTTTATCGAGTGGAATGGCTCCCAAAAGCGGCACTTCCATCGCATCTTTAATGTCTTCAACTGTGTAAAACATATTGCGGAACTTCTCTAGGAGAATAGCCGCCAATAGCCCCAAAAACAGTCCTCCTCCTACTCCCATCATTAGTTGCTTTCTATTACTCTGGGGAGCCGCAACCGGATTTCCAGCAGCATCGCGCTCAATTTGAGGATCGGAAATGAGTTCCCACGGCACGTTTTTTTGTGCTGCTTCGACCCGCAGTGTTTCTCGCTGAGTCAGAAGTTGGTTTAGCGTCTGGTTTGTAATTTCCAATTTCCGTTCTATATCATTATACTGACGAGCAATAATTGGAAATTGCTTTGCTTGTTGCTCAAAAGCATTTCTAGTTTCTGCCATTGCCCGATTCCGAGCCTCTAGCAGTTGAATTTGGTTAGCCGTCTTAACCAGTTCCTCAATTAGTCTTACCCGAACCTCATCTTGGAAAGATAATACTTGGGGGTTGCTGACTTTACTTGTTGCATTTCGTCCCAAAATTCGCTCGGTTTCTTGATTCATTAATGTGAGTAAGTTTTGTCTTTTTTCCTGTAAAGCTTGAATGTTGGGGCTATTAGCCGTGAAGCGAACGGTTTCTGTTGCAATTTGACTTTCTACTTCCTGTAACTTTTGTAGCAATGCCAAGCGGTTGGGTTCTTTACTTAACGCTGATGCTGCCAGTGCTTGGTCTGGCGTTAGATCTAATTGTCTCTGAAGATTTGCATACAAAATTTTCTGCTCTTGCAGCTGCCTTTGAGCTTCTAATTGGTCATCGCCTATTTTACGAACTTGATCGAATAAGTCGCTGCCCTGTGCTTTTGGATCGATTAAAGTGTATCGTTGTTGCAGCACTTGCAACTGTCCCTGAAATTGATTTACTCTATTTTGCAATTCAGGCATTTGGTCGTCAATAAATTTTATCCCTTCACTGATGCGCGTTTTTCGTTCATCTAGACTGTACTTCAAGTATTTTTCAGCCGTTTTCCTCAAAACCAAATCAACTTCTTTGGGATTTTCCCCCTTATAGATAACCTCGATAATCTTAGTTTTGGTAAACGAATCTTCACCGATGCGTTGAACTATTAGTCCTTTTTTAAGTTGATTCAAGCCAAACTTAGGAAGCTGGGTTTTAACTTGCTCGGCAATGGCAGATAGCATTGCCGGACTCTGTAAAATCTGTAACTGAGTTGGATAGTCGAGGCTAAAAACCTTATCATCAGGTATTCCTCCCCCACTGCGAGTGAGTGTGGTGGGTTCAGCCATTTTGGCTTCAGATGTTACTGGTTCTACTAAAAGCCGAAAACTGCCTTCATAGATCGGGGGTTCTTTGCCGCCGGAAAGCATAGCGGCAAACATTACTACCCCGGCCACCCCGGTAACCAACCACGCTTGCCGCTGGAATGTCCTTAAAAACGGACGCAGATTCAACCCTTTGGAAGGCGGAGCGTTAAACTCCTCTAGGTCTTCCGATGGTAATTGCTGCAATGCTCGGCTATCTTTAACCATTTGTCAATTTCTACGCAGATTTGCTTACTCAGTCTGCCACTGACTCAATCGACCGTCACTATACAATTATGTCTTGACTCTGATTCGGCTTGACCGACTCACATCGAGTATAGGTTAGGAAGATTGTGGGTGGCTTTTCCTTTGGGGAAAAACGAGAATATCTTTATATTGTCACTTTTGAGCTCGGGTAAAAAAAGTGACAGGGATCGCTCCCATTCTCCCTGTGGTATGAAAATGAAGAAAAGCTCGCTAGTGCAGAACGATCGCGCCTTAGATCCTAGTATAATTATAAAGTTCGCTGAAAAATAAAATCCTCTGGCTGTCGCTTGCCTATAATTTGGCTGTGACATGCCTCTAATTTGGCTGATGATTATAGCTTATCTGGTTAATCAGTATCCCAAGGTCAGCCATAGCTTTATTCGGCGAGAAATTGCCGGTCTGGAAGCTTGCGGCCTTCAAATTGTAAGGTTTGCCCTGCGCTCGTGCGGCTCGGAACTGGTGGATGAAGCCGACAAACTCGAATTGGAAAAAACGCGAGTCGTTCTGGGAGTAGGGATTCCAGGCTTACTGGTTAATCTGGTCTTGACGGCTTTAACTCGACCTGTTTCGTTGTTAAAGGCTTTGTGGTTAATGCTACAAACCAGCAAGCGGTCAGAAGGTAACATTTTGGATCATTTTGCCTACCTGGCTGAAGCTTGCGTGGTGCTGGGTTGGTGTTCAAAGTTGAGCATAAAACACGTTCACGCTCATTTTGGAACCAATTCGACGACGGTAGCAATGTTGTGTCGCGTGCTAGGCGGGCCAACCTACAGCTTTACGGTACACGGACCGGAAGAGTTTGACGAACCAAAAGCGCTGTATTTAGGAGAAAAGATTAAGCGAGCGGCGTTTGTGGTGGCGGTAAGCTCTTTTGGTAAAAGCCAGGTGTTAAGGTGGTGCGATCGCCAGCATTGGTCAAAAATCCACGTCGTTCATTGTGGTGTAGACGAGATATTTTTGTCTCAAACCCATACCCCCGTAACAGAGACGCCGCGCTTAGCCTGCATTGGTAGACTGAGCGAACAGAAGGGTCACTTGCTCTTGGTCGAAGCAGCTGGTGGGTTAGCCGCCGAAGGTTTGCAATTTAAGCTAATCTTGGTAGGCGATGGCCCCTTGCGACCTGAAATTGAAACTTTAATTTCACAACTGGGTATTCAAGACCAGGTCGAAATTACTGGTTGGGCAAGTAACTCTGAAGTTCAGCAACAGATTCTAGCGGCGCGGGCAATGGTTTTGCCCAGTTTTGCCGAAGGGTTGCCATTAGTGGTGATGGAAGCGCTAGCATTAGGGCGACCAGTCATCAGCACCTACGTTGCGGCAATTCCCGAACTGGTAGAACCGAATGTCTGCGGTTGGCTAGTGCCAGGTGGATCGGTTGAAGCCTTAACTGAGGTGATGCGCGTCGCATTGCAGTCCCCTGTGGAAAAGCTAGAACAGATGGGTCGCGCTGGTGCAGATCGTGTCCGATTGCAGCACGACGCCGCGAAGGAAGCAAGCAAATTGGCAGCTTTGTTTTGCTCTAATATCGAAAAGTCCCCACTTGATGACTCACAAAGCGTTATATATGCCAACATCTACCCTAATAGCATTAACTGAGTACTGATGCGTAAAAATACATTGCTCCCCCACAAGTTTGGTTTCCCCACTCGGAGATCGGATCGTGTCATCAATTAAAGCGCTTGCTATTCGCGGGGCAGTTTGGACATTTGCTGCCTACGGGATGAGTATGATGCTGCGACTTGGCAGTAACTTGATCCTGACTCGCCTGCTCTTGCCAGAAGCATACGGCCTGATAAACTTAGTTTATGTTTTCATCACCGGGCTGCACCTGTTCTCAGATGTTGGCATCGGTCCGAGCATCATTCAGAATAAGCGCGGGGATGACCCAGCTTTTCTCAACACGGCTTGGACAATACAGGTGGTTCGCGGCGTTTGTCTCTGGGTTGGTAGCCTTTTGCTTGCTGAGCCTGCTGCCCAATTCTACAATGAACCCAGGCTGTTGTTGTTGCTGCCGGTAGTTGGTTTGAACGCAATTATCTCTGGATTCAACTCTACTGCCTTGTTTACCCTCAACCGCGAAGTGGCGATTGGTAAATTGGCAATTTATGAGTTAGCGGGACAAATTACGTCGATGGCTGTAACGATTGTCTGCGCTTATTACAATCCTACAGTCTGGGCTATGGTAACCGGGGGTTTTGCATCGGCATTGGTTCAAATGGTTTGGAGCCATCGTTTATTTCCAGAACAACCTAACCGCTTTGCCTGGGAGCGAGATGCAGTCAAAAGTATTTTTTCGTTTGGGAAGTGGATATTCGTTTCAACAGCTCTATATTTTTTCGTTTCCCAATCGGATAGGATGATTTTAGGCAAATTAATCTCGCTTGAAATGCTGGGGATTTACGGCATTGCTTTTACCCTTGCCGACATACCGCGCCAAGTCATTTTAGCTCTCAGTAACAAAGTGATTTTTCCATCTTTTGCCAAGCTTGCTGACTTGCCTCGCGAAACGTTTCGAGCCAAAATTATCAAGAGCCGCAGACTTATGCTTGTCGCTTTAGCCGCAGGCTTGTCGTTGCTGATCGGCTTTGGCGATCGCCTGGTTTTTATATTGTATAAAAGCAATTACCACGAGGCGGGTTGGATGGTGCCGATTATTGCTCTGGGGATATGGCATACCTCGCTTTATTTTACAACCTTTCCCGCGCTTTTAGCTCTGGGAAACGCTCGCTATAATCCTCCAGGATCCCTGTTGGCTTTTATGACTATTGCTATTGGTTTACCTGTTGCATTTTCCCAATTTAAACTAGTTGGGGCTATGTTCGTAATCGCGTTTTACGATCTGCCTCTGTACGCGGTAAACATGTACGGTCTTTGGCGTGAAGGGCTGATTTGTTTGGGACAGGATATTGTGGCAACTGTGCTGTTTTTGCTATTACTAAGCTCTGTGGTGCTAGTGCGATACATTTTAGGTTGGGGGCTTCCTATAAACCAAATACTTATTCAATGAGTCGGAAAAATATATATAAAGGTACTAGCATGAACAAAAACCTCTCAATTAGCGAGCATAAAAATGGCTGGGAAAAGACTAATTTTTTGATTAATATCATGTCCGCTTGTATCGGTAGCGTATCACCCGCACTACTTGCCGCTGTGCTAACACCAGATGCCCCTTTCCCATCAGGGAGAGGGAGCAAGAACGGAATTTTACACAACCGATGCTAGCGGAAAGGATATTAAATATAATATATTTAAATCTGATTTATATATAAAAAACGAACAAATTGCCAAAAAATGGTGGAGATATTAACGAAAGTGCGTAGGCGGTGTTGAGAGAATGTCTAAAAGACTATGAAAAAATATTATTAAAAAATAAAACCATGTAATCTGGATGGAGGCTGAAATGAATGTTTGTGCAATTTGTAAAAATAAAAATGGCAATAAAACTTATGTTGTCAAAGAAATGATGTTTGGATTCAGAGATGAATTTGAATATTTTGAATGTGCCGAATGTGGATGCATACAAATTAAAGAAATACCGGAAGCTCTGTCAAAATACTACCCGGATAATTTTTACTCTTTTCAAGAAATTACATCAGATTCAAAGGTAAACTCCATAGAGTCATTTCTCAAGCGTCAGAGGATGAAATATCTTATTTATGGAAATAAAGAAATCGGGATTTTGCTTTCAAAAATCCTAATAAAAATATATAAAACACCCATGGCGGATTATTACGAATGGTTCAGAAAATTACAATTACCGCTAGAATCAGAAATTTTAGACGTAGGTTGTGGTTCTGGAAACCTTCTACTCCAGATGCGCTCGGATGGATTTACTAACCTTACAGGTGTCGATCCCTTTATCAAAAGTGATATTTTTTATGAAAACGGTGTTAAGGTTCTTAAGAAGTACTTACACGAGATAGAAGGTTCGTTTGACTTTATTATGTTGAACCATGCTTTTGAACATATGCCCCAGCCTTTATCTGTGTTAAAAGAATTATATCGTATTGTGAATAAAAATAGATATGTTTTAATTAGAATTCCTGTAGCTTCTTCTTTTGCTTGGCGAAAATATGGCGTTAATTGGGTTCAAATTGATGCGCCGCGGCACTTTTTTTTACATACGACTAAAAGTATGGAAATATTGGCAAATAAAGCTGGGTTTAAAATTGCGGATATCGTATTTGACTCGCACGCTTTTCAGTTTTGGGGCAGCGAACAGATTCTTGGAAATATAGCCATAACGGAGAGTGCATCTTATGCTGTAAATCCCGATAAATCTATGTTTTCAAAAGAACAAATTGATGACTTTAATTCTATGGCTAAGCAACTAAACAAGGAGAAAGATGGTGATGCAGCAGGTTTCTACTTATACAAAGCATAAAACTTAATTAAACGCTCATATTCCCAAAATATCAAAACTAGACAAGGCAGGGTAGGTGGCTTTTAAAAATGTTTAAGCTTTGATGAAAAAGATTACTCATTCAGTTAACTTAGTTTTTAAGGTCGTGCCAAACGAAGCCCATACCTATGTATAGTCCCATAGCTTTACTCGTTGTAATTGCCTGGATTCCAACCGTTCTTTATTTGTTCCAACGGTTTCCGCCTCAGCGGGCAGTAATTGTGAGTTTTATCGCGGCATGGCTGTTTCTCCCAGTAATCAACTATACCTTACCGGGCATCCCAGACATCACCAAGATGAACGCAACTTGTTACGGCATTTTGTTGGCAACCGTGATATACGATGCGGGACGGATTACTTCGTTTAAATTCGGTTGGCTTGACCTGCCGATGCTAAGTTGGTGCCTATGCCCGTTGCCTTCATCGATCGCTAACGACCTGGGTTTGTACAATGGATTTTCCGCTGTTCTCGATCAAACTATGACCTGGGGAGTGCCCTATTTTCTGGGGCGGATATATCTTGCTAATCTGGCGGGGCTGCGCCAGCTAGCAATTGGTGTTTTCATCGGCGGGCTAGCCTATGTTCCTCTGTGCATATATGAAGTACGCCTCAGCCCGCAACTGCACCTAACGATTTACGGCTACTACCCTGGTGGAGTGGAGTACTTTATTCAATCAATGCGTGCAGGGGGATTTAGGCCGATGGTGTTTATGAACCACGGTCTTATGGTGGCCGCGTGGATGATGGCTGCAACACTGACTGGGATTTGGCTTTGGAAAAGTGGAACCATCAAGCATGTCTGGAACATACCAATCCAAAGGCTGGTAATTGTTATGCTAATCACCTTTGTCTTGTGCAAATCCTCTGGTGCGTACATTTTGCTGGTATTAGGGATCGTCCTGCTATTTTCTTCCAGTTGGTTGCGTACCGCCATTCCGGTGTTGCTTCTAATATTAGGCATGTCACTTTACCTGTACCAAGGAGTAACCGGAACTGTTTCTGGCGAGCAAATTTATGACATGGCGGTCAAGATAACTAATGAAGAACGAGCCGAATCGTTAAAGTTTAGACTCGATCAGGAAATACCCCTGTCAGAGAGGGCAAGGCAGAGGATAATTTTTGGCTGGGGAGGATTCGGACGCAACCGTGTTTGGACACGGGACTGGAAAGGAGATTTGGTAGATAAATCAGTTACCGACAGCTTGTGGATTATTGTGTTTGGTGTCAACGGTGTGGTCGGGCTGGTTAGCATAACAGCATCCATGTTACTACCTCCTGCGAGCTTGTTTATATTACGCTATCCCGCTAGTACTTGGTTTCACCCCAAAGTAGCACCCGCAGCTGTGCTGGCGGTGGCCTTGATTTTGTACATGCTCGACTGTATCATCAATGCCATGACTAACCCGGTGTTTGCGCTTATCAGTGGGGCAATATCAGGGCTGGTGCTGAAAGAGGCAAGAACCAATCAGGTTAGGGGAACGCGCTTATCTCCATCCAGGCGTTCCCTGGCTCAAGCAAGACCAAACTAGTCTAATTGACTGACTTGAGGTCAACCTATAACTGCCAAGGTAGTTAAATCTATGTCTATATTCAATTGGTTTAAAAAAACAAAAATATTAGCCTTTTTAGTTGGAATATTAATCAGTGTAATTTTGCTTCAAATTTCGACAGGGTTTAATAAATTTTTCAACCAAAATACTAATTCAAACAATAAGATAGCTGTGGCGAAAATCAGCAATATTTCTAATTTAAATTCCCCTTTAGGAATTGGTCTTAATGGTATTGCTGACTGGTCAACTCAGTTGCCCTTTCTGGATGCTTTCAAATCCTCTAGACAATGGGTTACTCAATGCGTGACTGGATCTCCAGGCTGTAATGGAGAATGGGATACACAGGAATATAATCTGTTAAATCTAGATGAAAATGGCTGGGTTAAGTCTCTACCAACTCCTGAAGAGGCTCCTAAATATACTCGTGTAAGTACTTTGTTATTAAGGGACATACCCAATCGTTATCCTTCTGGAAAATATGTGGTTTTGTATGATGGGGAAGGCACGATTGAATATGGTTTTGATGCCAAAAAAGATTTTGCTGCTTCAACTCCTGGAAGGGATGTGCTGGATGTGGATTCAAAAGGAGGCGGCGGTATAATCCTGACCATTGCTTCTACCGATCCCAAAAAGACGGGGAATTATATCCGTAACATCAGAGCAGTTAAGGCTGAGGATGAAAAGAATTATAAAACTGAAATATTTAACCCTATTTTTATAGAAAAGATCAAAAAATTTAGATCCTTGCGCTTCATGGAATGGATGGGAACAAATAATTCAAACCAGAAAGAATGGCGTGACAGACCTCGAATAGAAACGGCTTCCTATGCAACTAAAGGAGTGCCGGTAGAAATAATGGTGGCTTTATCTAATAAAATCCAAGCTGAACCGTGGTTCAATATGCCACACCAGGCTAATGATGAATATATAACTAAGTTTGCTCAGACAATTAAAGAGACTTTAGCTCCTAATCTAAAAGTTTATGTAGAGTTTTCTAATGAAGTTTGGAATTGGCAATTTCCCCAAACTCATTATGCTTTAGAACAAGGGAAAGCTAGGTGGGGGCAAGATAAAGCAGATGCTTTTTATCAATGGTATGGTATGCGTACTGCTCAAATGTGCGATCTGTGGAAAAAAGTGTTTGGTAATCAAAGCAATCGAGTAGTCTGCGTCATGAGTACTCAAAGAGTATATAAAGGTTTAGAAAATTACGCATTAGAATGCTCATATTGGGTAGCAGAAGGTAATAAACCTTGTTATCAACACGGTATTGATGCTTACGCTACAGCTGGCTATTTCAGTGGAAATTTGGGTGCGCCTGAAAATTCCAGCACAGTAGAGTCGTGGATAAATGAACCGGATGGTGGTTTTGAGAAAGCATTCAAACAATTAAAATACGGGAATTTACTTGGGGGATTTAAAGATAGCTTGCCAGATGTTTATAATGATTTTATATATCACGCAGATGTAGCCAAAAAGAAAGGTCTTAAATTAGTTGCTTATGAAGGTGGTCAGCATATTGCTGGTGCTGGAGGAGTAGAAAATAACGAGAAACTGACAAAATTTTTTATAGAAATAAATAGACGCAAGGAAATGTACGATCTTTATAAACAATTACTGAATGATTGGAAAAAAGCTGGAGGAACGCTGTTTATGCACTTGGGGGATATAGGTCAACCGAGTAAATGGGGAAGCTGGGGAGCTTTAGAATATGTAGAGCAAAACGGCTCGCCTAAATACAATGCGTTGATGGAATTTATTAATAATAATTCATGCTGGTGGGAGGGCTGCAAGAGTAATTAAAATCAACTGCAATCATTAGTCATTAGTGGAAATTTGATTGCTGAGGGCATGGTTTGAAATAGTCCAAGCGTAATTATTAGGTGCAAGCAAAAATCCGCGAAGGGCTTTGCCGCAGCGTGCCGGATGAATTAGCATTTGGGTAGAAAAACCCTGATGATACCGAAAGCTCCGATCGCAAATACTTCGCCCCTAAAGAGAAAAAGTTATTTTTGCAAGAATTATAATAATGAGGCGGAGACAAAACTAACTTGATTGAAACCCACATTCCGCACCCTCTACCGTCACAATCGGTTTTTACTTATTTTTATCAAAAATTAAAGCTATAAATTATACTTTTTTTCAGTAAATTGACGGATAAAAACCGTTTTAAAGGCATAATTTATAACTTTAAAGATTGAGTTTTATGGGTAATTATGCTGTGTGACACCCCAGGGTGCGGAATGTGGGTTGAAACACTGGAGGTGAAATTATAATAACTCTAATTATGAAGAAAGTATTTTGACAATAATCAATGCAGTATATTAAAAAAAAAATATTTTGAAATAAGCAAGGTTAACAAGATTGAGATAATATATGGGATGAAATAATTTAGATAATGCTCTGGTGAAGAAAATGGACTATAATAGTAATTTGCATAAATCGCTTTCAAGAGATAGGGTTGTAGAAACCTATGGCGAATGGACTGCCATGTCTATCTACCTGGGCGACGATCAATACACGCTGATGCCTGGGAAAGTTGATTATCGGCTTCGCCGTCTGGTTCAAGTAGCCTCTGATTTGGTCGGTAAACCCCTGAACCAGATCCGCGTCCTAGACTTAGCCTGTCTGGAAGGTCATTATGGCATTGAGTTTGCCCTGCATGGCTCAGAGGTAGTGGGCATAGAAATCCGCGAAGCGAACCTGGAAAAAGCACGGTTTGCCAAACACCACCTCAAACTAGATAACCTTTATCTGTATCAAGATGACGTGCGTAATCTGAGCAAGGAGAAATATAGTTCGTTTGATGTGGTGTTGTGTTCGGGAATCCTATATCACCTCAAACCGCCTGATGTATTCCAATTCGTCAAGAAGATTTACGAAGTCTGCGAACGAGTAGTCCTGTTCGATACTTTCATCAGTCTGAGCGATCGCAAGAGCGTCGAATTTGAAGGTAAAACCTACTGGGGCTTGGATTATGTCGAACACCCCGAAGAGGCAACAGCGGAAGATAAGAAACGAGATTTGTGGGCATCGATCGATAATACGATTAGTTTGTGGATGACCCACGCTTCCCTGAGCAATTTAGTGGCCCATGTCGGTTTTACGTCGTTCTATGAATGCTACGTTCCGACAATGCCAAATAACCTCACAGACCGTAAAACTTATGTAGCGATCAAAGGCAAACCAGTGAAACTGCTGTCTTCGCCGGTCACGGAGCAAACTCCCCACGTGGACATTCCCGAAAATGAACCCAAAAAAGTTCATCCCGCACAAATCAAGCCTAGTCCGATTTTCCAATTTGTCAAAAAAACATTCCCTCAGCCGGTCAAAGACATGATTAAACCTGTTTTACGGTCCCTGAGATTACTGGAACAGGATCAGACTCCGGAATTTCTGAAAAAACAGGCCAAGTCTGATAAATAGCTGCTTGAGGGATGGGAAAAATTAAAGACAAGCTCAAAAGCAGCCAGCGATCGCCAAGGATGAATTCAATTAACGGAAAAATGCTCTAATAACAGGAGATTCAGTTGAGTAGCTTGTCTGAGAAAATTGGAGTAGTTGCGATTGGACGCAACGAAGGCCTTCGGGCGCTATCCGCTGTCGGCATGGCGAACAATTGATAAAACGCAGCGGCAGGGGTTTTCATGGAAAAATAGTATAGCGTGGGGGCCTTCTTGCGCGATGTCGGTGTTCCCTCAAGCCTTTGGCGCTGTCAAGTTCCACCGCGCGCCTGCAAAACAAACAGCATGAAATGATTGAGTACAAGGCTGCTCAAGTACCCGCGATCCAACCAACTGGGAGATAAAAATGGCTGCTAGCAACAAACATAGCAAACCTATCGCCGTCGCCCTCCTGGGCGCTGGCTATATTAGTGACTACCACTACTCGGCGCTGCGCTTGTTGCCCAATGTTGAGGTGCGAGCAATTTGCGACTTGAACCGCACCCTGGCGCAGCAGTTCGCCGCAGCAAAGGGGATATCCAAAGTCTATGGGGACCTGGGCGAAATGCTAGCCCAAGAACAGTTGGATGTCGTCCAAATCCTGACGCCGCCCCACGTTCACTTTCCCACAGCCTGCCAAGCGATCGAAGCAGGCGTTGACGCCCTGATCGAGAAGCCGCTTTGCCACACAGTTGCCCACTGTCAGGAGTTGCGCCAGCGTGCCGCAGCCGCCGGTCGGGTAATCGGGGTCAGCCACAATTTCCTGTATTTTCCAGTGTATGAAAAGTTGGTGTCCGATCTGCGTAGCGGTCGGTTAGGGCAGATCGATCAGGTGGACATCGTATGGAATAAAGAGCTGGGACAGCTTAAGGGCGGGCCGTTTGGAGCCTGGATGCTCCAAACACCAAAGAATATTTTATTCGAGGTGGCTCCCCACTCCTTCGCCCACCTGGTTCATCTTTTGGGTCAACCCGACTCGCTCTCGGTCGATGTGCGCGACAAGCTAGAACTGCCTCAAGGGCTAGAGTTTTACCGTCGTTGGGAGATTCGGGGATGGAAGGGTAATACCAGTATCCGGCTGCGTTTTTCGTTTATTGATGGATACGCGGAACACTACATCCACGTGAGAGGAACGAACGCAGCAGCACGGGTTGACTTCGAGAACAACACCTATGTTTGCCAAGAGCATACACCTTATCTACTCGATCTCGATCGCTTCGCTAATGTAGCCACAACAGCCAGGGACTCGCTACTCCAAGCAGGCGGCACTTTGGGTAACTCGGTGCTATCCAAGATGGGTCTATTCAAGGCAGCGAAGCCATTTCCCTACAGCATCGCGCGGACGGTTGAGAGCTTTTATAACGGTCGGGGAGGTAAGCTGGACGAGCGAGTCGATCCGGCAATTGGCGAGGCGGCGGTGGCACTGGCAGAGTGGGTGGCACGGGAAACCGATGTGCCGATGCCTGAGAAAACACTATCGGTTCCCAGCCCCTTGGTAGAGCCTCCCGCGCCAAAATCTACAGTACTTGTCCTCGGCGGTACGGGTTTCATCGGTCGGGCGTTGGTTCGCCGCCTGCGCCAGGATGGTTATGGGGTGCGGATACTCGCCCGCAATCCCAGTAGCTGCCCGCCGGAATTACAAAACCTTCAGGTGGAAATTGTCAAGGGCGACTTCACCGATCCCAAAGCAGTAGAGGCGGCACTCGATGGGATAGATTATGTTTACCATTTAGCGCGGGGCAACGGGAAAACCTGGAGCGAGTTTCTTAAATCTGATGTTGAACCTACGCGCAAAGTTGGCGAATTGTGCCTGGAACGTGGAGTCAAGCGGTTGTTCTACGCATCGTCGATTGCGATTTACTATGCAGGTAAAAACGCTGCGACCATCACCGAAGAAACCGAGCCTAACGCGGGTATAATGCGCGCCGCCCCCTATGGGCGATCTAAAGTAGAGAACGAGCGCTCGCTGCTCGAACTTCACCGCCAAAAAGGTCTGCCCTTGGTCATCTTCCGCCCAGGCGTCGTACTCGGTAGCGGTGGTAGTCCCTACCACTGGGGCATTGCCGCTTGGCCTTACAGTTCGGTGTGCAGCCTGTACGGTGATGGCAACAATCCACTCCCGATCGTGCTAGTGGATGATGTAGCCGATGCAATGGTGAGGGCGATTAACGTACCCGGAATCGAGGGTGAATCTTATAATCTCACCAGCACTGCCTGTATTACCGCCAACGAATATCTCGATGAGTTCGAGCATAAGGCTGGCATTAAGTTGCGCCGCGTGCCTACGGCGGCTTGGAGGGTTTACACGTCGGCGATCGCCAAGTGGGCAATCAAAAGCATCGGACGCGACCCCAATGCTGCGTTCCCCAGCTATGCTGATTTTGAGGGTCGCAGCTTTGCTGCTGCGTTCGATTCCTCCAAGGCGGAGCGTCAGCTTGGCTGGTCTCCCGTTAAAGAGCGCGAGACTTTGATTAAAGAAGGCATACATGTCCCTGTTAACGAGTCCTTGAGGTAGGCGTGACCCAATTATTACCCGTATGTATAATGCAATACAGGTAAATAACCCAAGCCGTTTGCTTGTAGTCATCCTTAACTACCGAAGGTCAAAGCTAACCATTGACTGCTGGCGATCGCTCCTCGATGAAGTGCGAAGTCTGCCCGACACCCGCGTTATAGTTTCCGAAAACGCTTCTGGCGACGGATCGGTCGAACAAATCAAAGCCGCGATTGAAACCGAAGGTGGGAGTGACTGGGTATCCATCATGCCATTGGATCGCAACGGCGGCTACGCTTTCGGTAACAACGCTCCCATCCGTGCCGCTCTACAGTCACCCGATCCACCCCCCTACATTCTGTTGCTCAACCCAGACACCATTGTCCGCCCCGGAGCCTTAAAGCCGCTAGTGGAGTTTATCAACTCTCATCCCGACGTGGGAATTGCTGGTAGCCGCCTGGAAGACCCCGACGGTACGCCGCCGTGTTCTGCTTTTCGCTGCCATACAGTACTCAGCAAGCTGGATTCCGGCTTACGTGTTGGTGCGGTATCAAAATTATGGGCAAAGTTGCTAGTTTGGTCTCCGGTTCCCGAAGCAGCAACTCAGACTGATTGGGTGGCTGGAGCAAGCACGATCGTCCGCCGAGAAGTATTTGAGCAGGTGGGCTTGCTGGATGAAGAATATTTTATGTATTACGAAAAAACCGACTTTTGCTTGCAGGCAAAAAAAGCTGGCTGGAGTTGCTGGTATGTGCCGCCAAGTCGAGTTGTCCATTTAGTCGGGCAAAGTTCCGCAGTGACCGACACCAAGCGTCCACCCAAGCGTCTCCCTCAATACTGGTTTGATTCCAGACGTCGGTACTTTCTGAAAAACTATGGTTGGTTGAATGCTGCCTTAGCTGACGCTGTTTGGGCTTTGGGCCCTGCTATCTGGCGGCTGCGCCTTTGCGTTCAAGGCAAACCGGATAACGATCCGCCAAATCTCCTGAGTGATTTTATACGTAATAACGCAAGTTGCTAGTTATAAACTTTGGCGTTGCTAATTGCTAATTGCTAATTGCTAATATAGGATTTTTACCAATCTCGCCATTAGCCATTAGCCATTAGCCGCTCCCAGAGAGATAACTAGCAACTTAAGTTAATAGCGTGTTATCTAAGGGAAATGTCTTAACTTCTGCGCGCCTTACGCAGTAGTTAAAAGAACTTTGTCACCGAAATAGTGAAGCAGCAAAGATAACTTTATGGTCACGCAACCCGAATTGATTTCAAGTGCCAACGAGTCAGAAACTCCAGAGCTTGGACTGTGGGAACAAATCAAAGAAGATTGGATTGCTCATGGACGGGATTGGACGCTGCCGGGATTTCGAGCCGTTGCGGTTCAGCGGTTTGGTGTTTGGAGAATGAAAATTGAACCGAAGCTACTGCGGGCACCTTTTAGCATTCTCTACCGGATGTTGTATCGCAAAGTTCGCAATACTTATGGGATTGAGTTGCCTTATACAGTGAAGCTTGGTCGCCGCGTTATTTTTGAACATCAACATGGCATTGTTATTCACGGATATTGCGAGATCGGCGATGATTGTTATATCCGGCAAGGTGTAACCATCGGAAATCGTTACCTGGAGCGTCCGCTTGAGGCTCCGAAATTAGGGGATCGCGTCAACGTTGGTGCTGGTGCAAAAATCCTCGGTGGCGTGACGATTGGCGATGATGTCAACATCGGTGCCAACGCCGTCGTTCTGAAAGATATTCCCTCCGGTATGACTGCGGTAGGCATCCCGGCTAAAATTATTAATGCTGGCAAATCGCCAGATATCACCTGAGTTGGCAGCGGATTCACCTTGGGAAAGGTCGATAAGCCGAGTAAGATTTTTCAAACAGGAATTGGCGCTCAACATACATCTCGGCATCGGGAAAAAGTTGATGCATTCGTTGCCTAGAAAGAACACGTGTTTGTTTAATAAATTCTGCCCAGGCTGGTAATTTTTCTTCCCAGGAACGCATGAGGCGATCGCGCACCCAATTCGGTAGTTTCCAGTAATATGGCATACCCGTATGGCATTCAATCGGACAGCGATCGCTCGGCGTCTGTATCCAATAAGCCTTGGCTAGTCTGTGTACTTCAGCCGCGAAGGCAGCCTGCTTTTGTTCATTTCCAACGTGTTCGATCACCGAGTTACTAAATACTACGTCGAAATATTTATCCTTAAATATTCTGGATAGATCCGTCGCATCACCTTCGACAAACGTAATGTTTTTGACTGGGTTAGTTGAGTTAAACGAACCGGGTAGATTCACTAATGCGATCTCGAAGTCATGGTCAAACAACTGCCACATATAAGGTGTTCCCCCCAAATCTAGTATTAGCGCTTGTTTTGGGGGCTTTACCAAATCTAGGAAACTCGCCATCCGTTGCCTGCGCCAAGCTTGTACGATCGACTTGCTTGAGTAGGCACGAGAGGAAATCTTGCGGATCAGAAGCTGCATGTTGCGATTGCTCCTATGGTTGTTCTCACGCACCTGTTTGAGCAGCGGGATCGCTCACCATCTGCATAAGTCAGTTTTATCCCCGCAGGTGTTCCCCTATTATCGGCGATGATTGTGCGATCCGGCAAGGTGTAACCATCGGAAATCGTGATTTGGATCGCCCGCTTGAGGCTCCGAAATTAGGCGTTCGAGTCAATGTCGGTGCTGGTGCAAAAATCCTTGGCGACGTGACTATGGGAAATAATAATGATGTCAACATCGGTGCCAAGGCCCTCGTTCTGAAAGATATTCCCTCCGGTATGACTGCGGTAGGCATCCCCGCTAAAATTATCAGCGCTCCCCAATGTAGGGACACTTGAATCTGTTTGTTTCTCAGATTCTTTACCGCTCTTCTGTCACTCTAGGCAGCGAAAAACTGAAAATCCTGTGTTTGAAGAGGTCGAGTAACAGCGCTAGGGAAGAAATTCATAATGGCAATCAACCGAGAAAAAGCTGTTAACAAAGCCGGACTTAGAAATACTTGCAACCAATGTTTAATCAAATTAAACAATACAAAAGGTTGGAGAATTAAGCGGAGATTATTCAAGTGATTTTTCCAGCCACTGCCTTGATTCCAGTCGGGATGGTGGGAAAAGAGCGGAACAATCAAAGCAGCAGTAGCTGTGTCATGAGAATCCGCAGAAGGATTACAATCGGTCAACCCCGCAGGTCGTAAGGGTTTGACCGATTGTTGTCACCCCGTCAGCTTTTGCCGTCAGCGCTAATGCACATCAGGGGTGATTGACCTAAGTAAGTGTCCGAGAACCAGGAAGACTAGGGCGTGTTTTCCAACTCTAACCACAACAAAATGCAGGCGCTCGCGAGCATAGCGGTATAATTTGCAGCTAGCTTTTCAGAGCGGGTAGCGAGCTGGCGAAATTGCTTGAGTCGGTTGATAGCACGTTCAACAATGTTGCGTTGACGGTAGATTTCACGGTTAAAAGGACCGTGACCTGGCTGATTTGAGAGTCTTGGAATAGTCAAACGAATACCACGACTTGCAGGTAATTACGGATGCGACGACCCGTATAGCCCAAGTCTCCAACTAATCTCAAAGGACGGATACTTGGGCGACCGCGACTAGGACGTTGGACTGCTGGGCTTTCTCAGACTCGGTGCCAAATTTCAGCTTTTTGCCACCGATAAAACCTAGTGGCCACGCTTTCCCACTTTCCATAACGTTCTGGCAGGTCTCGCCACGGCGCTCCAGTTGTTAGTATGCACAGGGTGCCATTGACAACCTGTCGGCGATCGTGATTTGGCTTACCCGTTTTCGGTTTCTGCGGTGGCAGTAGCGGTTTTAACCTCTCCCACTGCTGATTACTCTCGTCCCCTCGATGCATCAACACAAAAGAAGAGCGATCGCGCCTTTTTCAGGATATAACGAGTTTGAAAACACGCACTAGGAAGCAATTCTTAGGAATCCCTACCCTCAACGAACTAGGGTAGGGAGGATGTCAAAAGACCAGTCTTTGTGATATATAGAGTTCAATCGCGCCAGATCGATTTGAGACCGAGCGCTAATTTCGTCTGAATGTCTGTTGGTTGGCTTCTGCGAGCTTACCTAAACTTTGAGTTGACGGACAATTTGGTAAGGATTCCGGTGGGGATCTCGTTGGCGATCGCAAACCCGACAAGATGGCGCACTCCAGCTCGCGTACAGTCTTTGCTTGTGCAACCCTTTGTTATCCAAGGGCGCGATCGCATAGACCCTCGTCGAGGAATCGAGCGTTCAGGCTCAAAGCGTAGTGGAAAATTAACCATCAACTGCTGTCGTCTGCGGGAGTCGGCGGGAGCGATTCCCCGAACAGTCGATCTATAACCGATTATGGGAACATAGAATGTAATACAGCTACTTTTACCTATATTGCGCTCGCGAATGGTATAAATCGATTCGGCTTCCTCCTTTTTGTTTGGGGATTCCGGCTCATTTGATTTAGGCCATCATGGTTAAAAGGCTGGCGAGAAATCAAGAATTTTTCGCCCGCTCCTGCCATCTCCCTCTCTCTCCTACCAATAAATAACTTTACAGCAACAATGTTGCGCCTCAGTATAACAGTGCTAGAATTGTTGTATAAATAAATACGGTTTTTTCCTGGCTGGGTTACCTAGTTCCGGGGGAAGCAAAGCAGCTTAACGCTCATGATATGGGAAATACCCCTAAAAAAAATAGTTAGGGAGACTACCGTAGATCTACACATATAAAAAATGCTCATATTTAAATGCTCTTTAACAGGAGCTGGATTGACTAAAATTGTATTGTAGGGGAAGCTAAGTATAATTGAATAAGCACAAAAACGAAGAGGAGAAAATATCAGTGAAACCACTAGATTATAAGCCGATAAAGACTAATGAATTGCCAAAATGGAGGCGGTGAAGTTAAAACAAAACTAGATTTGTCCGTATTACGATCTACCTAAATGTTGGAAAGCAAGTTAAAAGGTTACCGGGGGTAAAAATGAAGCGAGTCAATATTCTCAATGCATCTATCGACAACTTATCCAAACAAGAGTTACTGGAAAAGCTAAACGAACAGGGTGGAATAGTCGTAACCCCGAATGTAGACCATCTGATGCTGATGCAAAAAGATCCAGAATTTTATAAGATATACAACCAGTCAAATTATAAAGTATGCGATAGCAAAATAATATTTTATGCATCCAGATTATTAGGATGTCCGATTAGGGAGAAAATATCAGGTTCTGACTTTTTCCCAGAATTTTACGAGTACAATAAGAAAAATGAAGAGATTAAAATGTTTTTAATGGGAGCGCAGGAAGGAGTAGCGAAAAAAGCGCAGGAAAGAATTAATCAAAAAGTCAAAAGAGAAATAATTGTGGATTCGTATTCGCCTTCCTTTGGGTTTGAGAAGAATGAAAAAGAATGCGAAAAGATTGTGGATATAATTAATAATTCAGGAGCGACGGTACTGGCAATTGGAGTGGGTACGCCTAAACAAGAAAAGTGGATTTTCAAATACAAAGATAGGCTAAAGAATATAAAAATATTTTTGGCAATTGGAGCAACCATTGACTTTGAAGCTGGCAATAAGGTAAGAGCGCCTAAGTGGATGAGCGAGTTAGGAATAGAGTGGCTGTATCGGCTGATGCAAGAGCCAAGGCGTTTGTGGAAAAGATATTTAGTAGAAGACCTACCTTTCTTATGGCTGGTGCTCAAGCAAAAGCTCAACCTATACAAAGACCCGCAGTATCAAGAATGGGTACCCGATTGGTCAACACAATGTCAGGAGAAGAAGTTTGAGAAACCGTCTCAGGTGAGTTGAAGAATCGGGAGAAAACTCAAGGGGGTGCTTTGTTGCTCCTATTAAGTCCGAGTTTTATCACCCTGGTTTGAAACAACCTACTCGCAAGGATTTTTACTAGACTGGGATTATTAAGCGTACAGCCCGTGTTCTTAGTTAATATTGTTCTTTTAGCGCTCGCCCTGGGACTCCTAGTTCCGATCGGGGTTCTTTTTATAGAATGCAGTGCAGCCTTATTGCCCAGTCAAACGAAGGGCAATAAGATTGAAGGCATACGACCTCGAATTGCTGTATTGGTTCCAGCTCATAATGAAGCCAAAGTAATTGGTACAACGCTGTTGAAATTATTGCCACAGTTGACAGCTTCAGATCGGCTGGTAGTAATAGCTGATAATTGCACTGATGGAACGGCGGCGATCGCTCGCAACTGCGGCGCAACGGTAGTTGAAAGGCAGGATCTCGATCGCCGGGGTAAAGGCTATGCCTTAGACTACGGTATGCGGTTCATCGAAGCAGACCCCCCCGACGTAGTCGTGATGATCGATGCAGATTGTATCGTCGATCCCGGTACAATCGATGGCATAGCGCGAATGGCGATGACTACAGGACGCCCGGTTCAGGCAACCTACCTGATGGAACAACCCGCCAACCCAAACCCAAAAGATGCGGTTTCTTCCCTAGCTTTTCTGGTCAAGAACCTAGTCAGAACGCGGGGACTGGAAATACTGCGACTCCCCTGCTTGTTAGGCGGGACGGGAATGGCGTTTCCTTGGTCGGTGATTCGAGAAGCACCGCTAGCTAGCGGCAATATTGTTGAAGACATGCAGCTAGGGTTGGATTTAGCGATCGCCGGACATCCTCCACTATTTTGCTCCGAAGCTAGAGTAACAGGCGTTCTCCCCCAGCAAAACCAAGCAGCAAAAAGTCAAAGGACGCGTTGGGAACACGGTCATTTGCAAACCTTGGTGAAGCAAGTGCCGCTATTACTTAAAGAGTCACTTCGTCAAAGGCGATTTGATTTGTTGGCGATCGCGCTAGAATTATCCGTGCCGCCCCTCTCGCTGTTAGTCATACTGTGGCTAGCTGCCTTTGGATGCGCTCTATTAGCGGCAAGCTTAGGATTGGCATCAACGCCAGGAATTTTATTAGCAGCAGAAGGATTGCTAATTTTAGTCTCAATTGTGGGGGCTTGGGCTAAATTTGGACGCGCCGAATTACCGCTTTTAACACTTTTGGCAGTCCCTTTTTATGTGCTTTGGAAAATTCCCCTGTACCTGGCTTTTCTAGTGCGACCTCAAACAAAGTGGATACGCACCGAACGGGATGCAGTTGATGCTAAATAGTTATTTGCTCATGGCTAATTGCTAATGGCTAATGGCGAGTTGATTCAAAGCCATTTGCTATTAGCAATTAGCTAGCTGGCTATTTATTCCGGAAAGCTTGCCCAATCATCCCAGCGAGATGGATCGATGTCAGGCGCAGAAGGTCTTTGTGCTGCATTGGCAGACATTTCCCACTGGGGTGGTTCTTGGGGTGGTTGGGGAGGTTGCTGGGGTTGGTGGTGCTGCTGGGGAGCAGTGGGTTTATCCCTTAACTCGCTTTCTAGCTCAAAAGCCATTTGCTGCATCAAACGCACTTTATCTACTGGCGAAAGTTGCTTGGCTAGGTTCAGAACTTCATGTAAATTCACGAGATTTTCTCAGTCACTTGAGCCAAATTGTACCACCATTGACCGCGAGCGCTATTTTATTTGGTTTTGTCCCCCACAAGCTTATTCTTGTAACTGAGAATGCTCGCTATGAGCAATTTTCAAAGGAATTTTCAACTCCTCTAGTGGCTGCCTTATTTGAACCAGAGATGTTCCTACTACGCAAGATGCGGCTAAATTCACCCCATCTAAATTAGCTCCTTGTAATTCAGCACAAAGCAAATTCGCCCCATGTAAATCTGCTCCAGCTAAATTCGCCCCCCGCAAGTCTGCCTCTTCCAAATTAGCATCGCTCAAGCTAGCGCCGCGCAAGTCGGCGCGACTCAAATCAACTCCTAAAAGATTAGCGCCTGTAAGATTTGCCCCCCGCAAATCCGCCCCGCGCAAGTCTACCCCCTGCAAGTTTACACTCATCAAATTAGCACCGCTTAAAAAAGCACCGGCAAAAGACGATCCAGTCAGTTTTGCCCCCATTAAATTAACGCCTCGGAGGTTAGCACCTCGCAAATCAGCACCCGTTAAATCAGCTTGCATTAAGTTTGCACCTAACAGGTTAGCGCGCAAGTCAGCAGATGCTAAATTAGCGCCCAAAAGATTAGAGCCTTCTAACTTTGCCCCTTCTAATTTCGAGCCGCAAAGATTTGCACCGACGAGGTTAGCACCCGCCAAATTAACGCGACTGAGGTCAAGATTTGATAAATCTTCGTCTTCTAGATCTGCCCCAGGCATATGTTTAATCTTGCCCGATCGTATAGCTTCCATAGTCGGTAATGGGTAACTTTTGACTAATTGATTAATGACTAACCAAATCGCTTTCCTGATGGTCATCAAATAACCACATCCCAGTACTCACTTTAGGCGGGGTTACGGGTAAGCTGAGTCCCTGTTGTAAACCTTTGACCAAAAGAGTTAGGGCTTCTATTAGTTTAGGGTCCCACCGCTCCCCTGCCAGCGCCTGACACTCTGCCAAAGCTTGAGATAAACTTTCGGCGCGACTGTTTTGGGATGCCTTATACTGACTGACGCGCCACTGAAAATCTGTAACTAACCCTAAAATTCTCGACTCCAAGGGTATGGCATCATATGCTAACCCGGCGGGAGTGCCGCTACCGTTCCACCATTCGGTAAAGTGGGTGATGATTGATGCGATCGCTTTCAACTGCGGCATGGCACGCAATGCCTGTATTCCCGGCACTAAGGCGCAGCAGGGCGTTTCTTCTGGCAAGGAAGTCGCCGGTGTCAGCGATGGCACTAACCCGTGGAGTAGACCAGCAAGGCGCAAGCGCTTTAACTGCCATGCGGGTAAATCTAAAATTTGCCCCATAGTTTCTGCTAGCGCCGCTACTTCTGCCGTTGACATTGGGTTTCCCGTATTGGCAAGTTCCATCAGCTGCGCCATCCGCACGAAAGCTTGTAACTCGTTGGAAACCAAGTTAATATCCAACACTTCGTGATGGGATGCGGGTATTTCCGCGTGCTTGTCTTTAATTAAATCCTCATGGCTAGTCTGAAGGTAATCTACCACGCGGGATACAATCGCACCGAGATCTTCCGGTTGCTGGTTTCCCGCGCTGGACATAGCTTTGAGTTGGGCGGTTAATTTGGCTTCCAGTTCGGGATTATATTGCCCGATGCGAGACTTCGCTAATTCTACCGTTTCCCATACCAACGCCGGTTCAAACGTCCAAAACCCGTAAAACTTGCGCTCCAAATCTGCTTCTGGCTGCCCCCCCGCTCCATAATCTGATGGGGATAGCTCTTGACAAATTACCATTGCTGTGTATGTGGGCGACAGAATCATCAAGTGCCACTCTTGCGCCACGGGATCGACAGGAGCAAGGCTAACTAAGTCTACATTGGGCAGCTTGCTGGTGGGGTGTTCGGCAAAGCCGGTATCGGGTGCTGCCATGATGGCAATTTGACGCGATTTTGCCGCTATTTCTCGATACCGCTCTGCTTCTTGCAGGTACCACTTTCCGCGCTGAAATGCCGTAATGACTATTGGCGAACAGTTTGAGGATAATATACTGTCTTCTAAGGCGTGGCAGAGGGCAACTAAGGTGTTTTTGTAATATACGCCAAAACGTAGCGGTCTTGGCCCGGTTTTATGGGCATCTGACAGCTGTTGTAAAATTGAGCCTTCTAACATGATTTTTGGTAATTACGAGCTTGCTAATTGCTAATTGCTAATTGCTAATGGTCAATTGCTGCTTAAGCCATTAGCCATTAGCTATTAGCGATTAGCTGTTACTAGCTGTTTTTGTTTGGTTTCGATCGGGGCGTTGAGGGCTGCTTCTAAGTCGGCACAACCGAGTCTTTGTTCTAATATTCTCATAACTTCGCGTCCAAAATCGTTGGGATTTTGTCGCCAAGCTTGCAGGCAAACTTCCCCAAAGAATGAGCCTAATGGTTCTGGATTCCAGAGGAGTTTTTTGGCTGTCCAAGGCATTAAGCTCATCGGGTCGTATCCTGGTTTGAGGATATTGTTTTCAAAGGCATATTCTTCTAAATGGGTGTGGGGTTGTAACCCGATGAAGAAGATTGCGGGTTCGACTTTATCGGCTCCAAAAATTCGCTCTAGTTCGCGGTGATAGGCGATTGTTTGGCGAATCGTTTCGGGACGTTCGTCAATCACGTTGAAGGAGTAATTGACGGAAACTATATCGTTGAAACCGGCGGCTTTTAAATCGCGGCAGTTTTCTAAGACGGTGCGGAGGTTATAGCCCATCCGCATTTTCCGTACCAGTTCCTGCGACCCGCTGGTAATGCCGATTTCAAAATAATTCATCCCGGTTTTTACCATCAAGTCGCATAATTCTGGCGTCAAATTATCTGCCCGAATGTATGCTGCCCAGTGGATATCTTTCATCCCGGCGTCGAGGATTTTTTGCAACAGTTCGACGGCGTCGTCGATAAATTTCCGCGCGGGGATAAACTGGGCGTCGGTAAACCAGAAGTTGCGGATGCCGCGAGCGTATAATTGGCGCATCTCGGCGACGACTTCATCGGCAGGGTTGATGCGTACTTGTTTGCCTTCAATGACGGTATAAACGCAGTAGCAGCAGTTGTGGGGACAACCGCGCTTGGTTTGTACGCCGACGTAAAAGTCTTGCTCTTGCAGGTAATATGGAAATTCCGGCCAGATGGTTTCGATGTAGTCGTAATTGCAGGCGGTTTTTTCGATCGGGGTGGGAGGTTCGTGGATCATGCGATCCCGCGGCGTTGTCTCTCCCACCACATAACACCTTTCGTTGCTAAAATCTTGCCCCCGCAAGAGTTTTTCCAGCAACGTTTCGCCTTCGCCGACGGAAACAATTGTCCCATCGGGCAAGCTTTTACCCAATTGCTCGTAGAATACGCTCACCGCACCGCCGCCAACAACCGCACGCGCATCGCTTTGGTATTTTCTGGCGCGTTTTAGTCCCCGCTTGATTAACCCCAGGTTGCGCCACAGTTCCGTATAGTAGGCTGTGGTCACGCGCAACCCGCCCAGCGCTCCCCGCAATCTTACCAAAGGATTCGGAGCGTAGTAAAACTCAAAGGCGTGCTGGAGTGGGTTACCACCTCTACCCCCCACTGGTGCATAAATTTGGATATCTCGCCAAGAAAATACCAATAGGTTGGGTTGAAATTCATCTATACAGGCATCCAACGCAGGGGCAAAATCTAGGGGCGGCACCGTTCCCAGATCGAAGATGCGCTGTTCTACCTTTGGAAACAACTTATGCAGGTGATCGGCAAGGTAAACAACCCCGATGGGAAAGATGGGGTTGCAGGGGAGGCGGACATACAGAATTCGATTTGCCATTGCGGGTAAGTGGATGGGTGAGTTGCCACTAATTAATCAAAATTTTAAACTCGTTCATATAACTTTACGATACCGCAGAGTTTATTCATCTGCCCGCTCCCAGCTTAAAATGACGCCGCTTCTTAGCTATGCTTGTATCAACTTGTAAAATATATAAGAAATTCTTAATCTATCGAAAGACCGATTTTACGGTAGAATCCTTATGGAGTGGCCTGTTGGTAGTCACAGTTACAAACAACGGGGATCGCAAAATGCTAAGGTGCATATGTAATCGGTTTTGGCATCAGTTACCCTAGCAGCTATGGCTCAAATCCTTGATCCCTTACCGCCTAACTCGAGCGATCGCATACTCTGTTGCTACGTGAATGCGACGAGCAAGGTTCAAGTTGTTCGGATTACGAACGTTCCCAACTGGTACTTCGAGCGGGTGGTGTTTCCGGGCCAACGCCTCATGTTTGAAACAATATCTGAGGCGCTGCTGGAAATTCATTCGGGTATGATGGCGAGTGCCATTTTATCGGATAAGATACCGTGCGCTCGCTTGCGAGTCGAGGAACAACCCCAAGTCTCGAGCGAGGCAAGTCAAAAAGTCGAACAAACCATCGCTTTCCATCAAAAGTCAGAAAAAACAAACAAAACTTTAGACAAAACAGCATCTTTAACATCACCCGTTTTAGTGGCTGTAGAGTGAACTACTCCGCCCTGTAAGAGGGCGGAGCTTCCGTACTCACAGGGGAATGCCTCAACTTGGACTTACGTCCTAGTTTTGGTCTTACTCCCCCTCCTACGGCAGAAACGGCTGTTCCATCCGTCTTTAGCATTCTGATTCCTTCTGCTCTAATGTTCGTTGCGGCATTCCCATCCCTGTCATGATGCGTTTTGCAATTAGGGCAAGTCCATGCCCTCACATCTAATGGCATTTCAGACATTTGATGGTAACAATTAGAGCAGAGTTTGGAACTGGGAAAGAATCTATTAATTTCAACAAGCTTTCCGCCTTTGCGTTCAAGTTTATAAGCTAGGAAATTGACAAACATTCCCCATCCACAATCAGATATGGCTAAAGCTAAATTATGATTCCTTACCATGCCTTTAACATGAAGATTTTCGACTATCACAGCTTGGCTATCGCTGGTCAACTTATGACTAAGTTTGTGGAGAAAATCCTGCCTCGCGTTGGCTACTCGTTCATGAACTTTAGCTACAAGGAAGCGGTATTTGTTTCTAGAGTTACTTTCTTCTTTTTTGCGAGAAAGTTTTTTCTGTTTGCGTTTTAGGTTCTTTTCATGTTTAGCTAAATGCTTCGGGTTGTCATACTTGGAAACCTTTTCACCGTCTGTAACTACAGCAAAATGTTTTACCCCTAAGTCAATCCCATAAATCTTGCCGTCAGCAGTTTTAGGAGTTTCGCCTTCTACTTCAAATAAGATAGAGGCAAAATATTTACCCGATGGTGTTTTACTGACGGTTACGGTTTTGATTTTGCCGTTTATAGGACGATGAATAGAGGCTTTGATTTCCCCAATATTTCCCGGTAATTTGACAACGCCATCCAGGACTTTTACGTTTTGAGGATATTGGGCAGACTGTTTACCTTTCTTAGATTTGAAATTAGGAAATCCAGCACGTCCATCAAAAAAGTTTTTGTAGGCTAGGGTTAAGTTGAGTGTTGTTGCTTGTAAAACTTGGCTGTAACACTCACCCAACCATTCAGTTTCCTTGTCTTTTTTGAGCTTTGGAAGTAAAGCATTCAAGGCTGACTGCCCTAAACCTTTACCCGTTGCTTTATATTCCTCAATACTTTTGTTTAGTGCAAAGTTCCACCACCATCGGCAACACCCAAATATCTTGGATAACTGGTGCTGCTGCTCGTTGGTTGGATATAAGCGAACTTTGACTACTTTTATAACCATTAATGGAATATAACATTTACAGTAACAGGATAGCACAAATCTAAGAAATGTGGATTCGCGAAGGCAGCGTCTGAGATAGTTAGTCGCTATCGATCCCCGCCTTCAGAAGGACGGGGACTTCGGCGACATTTTCGTTAAAATTTCCGTTTTTATGACTGCTGGGGCTGCTTTGATCGAGCAGCCCTATTTTTGTGCTGGCAATTGCTACAGGACAATCGCCGCAACTCCAGATATGGTAGAGATGGTGCCGTACACCGCTCTTGATGCACCCTACATATAGAGACGTTGCGTAAGTCCTCTGCTAGTAGGGTCGAAGCATGAAGCTTCCCACTACCCATTACCGATTACCCATTACCCAATTTGTGAATTTACCTGATTTTATTTGGTTATGGAGAATTGCCGCCTGGTCGATGGGGTTGTCCATCGCGGCATATCTGTTGCTAGCCTTATCGGGGATTTGGATGTTTTATACCCGCACCTCTCACAGGCAACGACCGGGATGGCTGCGTTCGTTGCACTACAATGTAGGCAGCATAATGGTGGGTTTAGTTCTTCTACTCCTCACCATCGGCATCGTGGGTACTTTGGGTCACTATGGCACCCTGGGTCATTCCCTCCATCTACCCGTTGGGTTAGCAGTAGTTGGATTAGTTTTATTATCGGCAGGCAGCGCCCTCCTGATTAGTCCCCAATATTCTTGGGCGCGCACTTTTCACGTTGCGACAAATATTTTTCTTTTTGTCGGGTTTGTCTTGGTTTCCCTAACTGGGTGGGACGTGGTGCAGAAATATTTACCTTAATCAAAGGAGGATTTTAGAAATAAATTATTCGCGGCGAGCAATTTCTCTAATTGTGTCAGTAGGCGCACAACCCAAGTATCTAGCTGGCTCATTGGTGATTGGACACTGAAGACTATTGGGTAATAAGTAGGTGGGCGTCAATAGACGCCAGTATGTGAAAAGATTTAAAGACAACAGGCGATCGGAGCGGCGCACCAATTTATGTATGCGATCGCTCGCAGTAAATTGGTCATAAGTCTGCTTGTTTAAAGCACTGGTAAGAACTTGATTTCGGCGTGGGCTTTTCCGTAATCTTTTCGGGACCCACCCATTTTTTTGAGTACCCGTCTTAGTCTGTCGGGAGTCAAGTTAACTTGACATTCTTGCCTGAGTATGGTCGCTAATTGTTTAGATTTATAACTCCTGGGATGAGTTTGAATATAATTTTCTAGCGCTACTAAATCCGATTACGAGTAATATCGTGTCCGCCTGAATACTCATAGTTAGGACTGACGCGGAGAGGGGGAGACACGGTCGCGGGTCGAGATTTCATTAAGGGCTATTTGCCGGACATCATATAACTTGGTTTTCCTCCTCTTCCAGGTGCGTCCCACAATCCCACCAAACCTCTTCTTTGCCAACGATGAATCCTGTGACGTACCGTTGACAATGCCCAGCCAAGTCCTTGGGCAATTTGTTCATTTTTTAACCCTCGCGTATTTAGTAATAACACAGTAGCTCGCTCCTTGGTGCGTTGTGGCACACGATTTGCTCTTCTAAGTTCTTCGAGGGTTTGCTTTTCCTCTGTTGTGAGCCAGATTCTCAGCCGACATCCCATACACTGATAGACCGCGATTAAACTCTCTATGTTTACATCTTTTCACATACTGGCGTCTATTGATGCCCACCTACTTACCTATTAGCTTCATTAAAACTTCAAAAAACAATCAAATATTTTATATTTTAAATCAAAAATTTGATGATAAATATGATCTACTTGAAAAATTTTATCCATCATTTTTTGATTAATTAATCAAAAAAAATTGAAGATTCCTGTTGCTCTGATTATTCAAGTTAAAGCTGTAGTCTTATCAAGACGAGGCAGATGCTATACATCTAGCTTGAAAAGGGTCTCTTTCAGAATTGGGATGTAAATGTTCACCATTAAAATTATTACGAACAGGACTTACGCAAACAAACAAAGGTGATAAGAGAAATCGTTGGTTTGGCAACCATAGATATGCCTCCCTTAGCTTGCGCGCTGGCGCGCACGCACTCGCGCAAGCGAACAACTCTGAAACTGGGTTTCTTTTCTCGTCGTGCTTCATGTATTGCAATATAAAGTTTTGGAACAAAAACCGGATTTTTCCGAAAATGCCAAAGCATAGCCTGAGGAATAAGTAGAGGTTATGCTATCGCTGGAGAGGTTAATAATTCCAAAAATCGCGACTCAATAAAGTAAATTTACTCAGTGGTGTTGCAATTAACAAGCATTACTACTCACTTACAAGCCACGGAGACGAGGGTGTTCGCAATCGCTTTATTCGTTGGTTCCGATCGCATTCTGATATCATGTCCGGTTCTTCACCCATCTATTTAGGAATGACGCGGTGACAGGGTGACACGGTGACGGGTCGAGATTTTTATTAAGGGTAATTAGGCGGACATCATATGACAGGGTTTATTGCTCATGCTGGAGTATTAAGGCCGATTATAAGTCCCTAAAAGCATGAGTAAATCCTGCCTGGATTAAGTTTTTCTTAGCTGCTTGAACTGATTGCCATGAATACAAAATTAGTAGAGCTTGAATTAGCAGATGTCGAGTCCATTTTTACGGACAAAACAAAAAGAAAAAAAGTGGTTGAAAACTCTTTCCTTCACGGCCTCCAAAAGAGGCACTTTATCCTGTTTCAAATCCTGCCCCTGGTAGTAACTTTAATAGCTTTGCCGTTAATGCCTTATCTTCCATTCGGCGAATTTGAGCTATCCCTTTTTGTTCTATTTTGGTTAATTACAGGATTGGGGGTATCGTCTGGCTACCATCGCTTATTTACCCACCGTTCCTATAAAACCCATAATGCCGTCCAAATCATTCTCGCGATTGGGGGTGCAATGGCAGGTCAAGGGGGTGTTATCTCATGGGCAGCGTTGCATCGCCGCCACCATGAACTGAGTGATAAACCCGGCGATCCTCACTCACCAAATCTTCACGGTAGTGGTTGGCGCGATCGCATTCGAGGCTTAGTTCACTCCCACGTGACATGGATGTACAAACATGAATATCCCAGTGTTGTCCACTATGTACCAGATTTAATCAAAAACAAAAACCTGATCGGAGTTGATCGCTACTACTATCTATGGGTTTCCCTTGGGTTAGTGCTGCCCACCCTCTTAGGAGGATTGTACCACTGGAGTCTAGCCGGAGCGTTAGCAGGATTTCTTTGGGGGGGGGTGTTCAGAATCCTTTGGGTAGGACATACCATTTGGTCAATTAACTCCTTCTTGCACTGCTTCGGAAGCAGTCGCTTTGAGACCGAAGAACACAGTCATAATTTTGGAGCAATTGCCCTACTGACCTTCGGTGAATCATGGCACAACAATCATCATGCGTTTCCCGGTTCGGCTTCCTTTGGCTTGGAGTGGTATCGCCTAGATCCGGGGTACTGGTTCATTCAATTACTGGAAGTCTTTCATCTGGCTTGGGATGTGAAAGTTCCGACTAAAGAAAGAATTCAAGCTCGAGCAATCAACTCATAATTCATCTAAAACTCTAGATAAGGACATGTTATGAAGACTCAAGAGCAAATTAGCAAATGGATTAAAACCTATTTAGCAGATCTCCTCGAAGTAGAGCCAGAAAAAATTGACGATAATTATGAATTTGAACGGTTTGGAATCAATTCTTCGGCAGTCGTATCTCTAGTAGGTGATTTAGAAGAATGGTTAGGCTTTGAGCTAAGTCCTTCTCTGTTTTTTGAGTTCAATACAATTGCTCAAGTTTCTACCCATCTAGCCCAGATGATACAAGAAGAAAAAACTTTAGAAGATGTCACTAGGAGCGCCTAAGATGGTACAAAGCTTAACTAACCGGGGCGGCAGTGCAGCGGCCATCCAGCACCACTATGATGTCAGTAATGAATTTTATGGCCTCTGGCTAGATTCTAGTCTGACTTACTCCTGTGGGTTCTGGGACGATCCAACCCTAGACGATGACTTAGAAAAATCCCAACAGAAAAAAATTGATTGGCATCTGAGTGCTTCAGGAGCAACAACTGGCAAGAGACTGCTAGATATTGGCTGTGGCTGGGGAGCATTAATGCACCGCTATGTCAGCTTAGATCCCAATTACCATGCCACTGGGCTAACGTTGAGCCACAATCAATATCAGCATATCTGCTCTCTGAATATCCCAAATATCACAGTCTACGAGGAAAGTTGGATTGTCCATCAGCCGACAACCACCTACGATGCGATCGTTTCAATCGGAGCTTTTGAACACTTTGCCCGACCAGAAGCCACCCTAGAGGAAAAAATTAGCGTGTACCGGGAGTTTTTCAGCCGATGTCAACAGTGGCTAAAACCAAAAGGTAAGTTATCTTTGCAGACGATCGCCTATGGGTCATTAAGTGCCAAAGATAAAAATATGTTCATCCAAACGGAGATTTTTCCTGATTCCGAGTTACCCCGCCCTGGTGAAATATTTATGGCATCAGATGGCTTATTTGAGATTAAAACCTACCGCAACGATCGCATGCAATATGGCAAAACTTGCGAGCTGTGGCTGAAAAATATGCGACGGCAAAAACTGCTGATTGTGGAGCAGTTTGGTGAAGAACTATATCGAAAATACGAACAGTATCTTAAGCTATCAGTTGCAGGTTTCTATTTCGGGCAAATCTTACTACTGCGCTTTGAAATGCAATCGTTAGCTTTCTAAAGGACGATCGAATAGCTCCCTCTATATGCGAAAAAAGAGATGATGATTACTTCTGAGTCTACCGCCAAGTTTAATCCTTTTGCGCCCGGTTTAAAAGAAGATCCCTACACCACTTATCGACTGTTACGCCAACACAATCCGCTCCACCATACCTTGGATATGTGGATCGTGACTAAATATAAAGATATTATCCAAGTTTTGAACTCTGATGCAGTCAGTGTTAACTACATTCCCCAGTACGTAATCAAACAGAAGGTTGGCGATATTCCAGGGTTGGTGGAATTGGGCAAAAAAGCGATAGTTTTTACCGATCCCCCCGATCATGGGCGCTTGCGTCGGCTGGCAGGACAAGCCTTTAGTAACACTAATATACAAGCCTACACCGACCGCATTCAGAAGCTAATTGAAGAGTTAGTTGCTCCAATGATTGGGGAAAAAAGTTTTGATTTTGCGCGGATTGCCCATCAGATACCACTCCATACAATTGCCCATTTGCTAGGCATTCCCGATGAGTATATCAACAGGATAGATGAATATATTCACCGCGTTCGGTCTATTTTAGAACCGAGTTTGTTGACTAAGATGCGTATCCGTCGCATTGAGGAAGATTTACAATCCTGCCTAGGGCTTTTCCAAAAGATAATTGATTACCGCAAAACAGATCTGGGAGAAGATTTACTCAGTAAATTAATTCAAGCCAGAGTCGGAGAAGATCGACTCTCAGATAGCGAGCTAGGTATCGCCTGTGTCATGACCTTCGTTGCAGGTCACGAAACCTCCAAGGGGTTGCTCAGTAATGGAATTCTAGCCTTTACCAAACACCCCGAACAGTGGCAAATCTTCCGCGAGGGACAAGCTACTAGCAAACAAGTCATTGATGAAATTCTTCGATTTGACCCACCCTTACAGCAAACGGTACGCCTAGCAGTCAGCGAGCTACAAGTCGGCTCCCAGACTATTCAAAAAGACGAGAGAATGTTACTCTGTCTCGCTTCCGCCAACCGAGATGAGGAGCAATTTTTCAATCCTGATGCTTTTGATATTACCCGAGATGCTGCTTCTCAGATTGCTTTTGGGCATGGAATACACAATTGCTTAGGACAGATGATTGCCCGACTTGAAGGCAAACTCCTTTTCACTTACCTCCAAGAGCATGTACAGCACATAGAATTAGCCTCTGCTGATTATCGATGGAATACAGACGGATTTATTACCCGAACATTAACTTATTTACCTGTTACCTTTTATGGTGCATAATCCCTTAGTCTAAGGAATAAAAACGATGAATTATCGTCACCTGAATACTTTGATTGACATACTGTTATTCAGAGCAGAAAATCAATTTCATCAGCCGCTCTATTACTTTCTGGATAGCAGAGGTCGGGAATATGCTCAGCTAACCTATGGCAGTTTACTAGCAGCAGTCCAAAAGTTAGCGGGATGGTTGACCGAAAAAACCGAACTCGGTGACCGCGTTGCGATTCAGTTACCTACCAGTCCTGAATTTGTCATCACCTTTTTTGCTTGTCTGTACGCCAACCGCATTCCAGTTCCCCTCAGTTCACCCAACCGCAAACATAATTGCGAACATTATCAACGGATTTTTGATGATTGCGATGCTCGTTTAGTAATCGCTGATTCAAGTGTCCAAGACTTATTTGAGAAAGATAACTTGGGATCATCCCATAAAATCGACAATTTTCCCTGCCTGGAAAATTTAAACCCTTTATTGGCTCCGGTTGATGGAGCGAGTAATAAAGTTGCCTTTTTGCAATATACCTCTGGATCTACCTCTTTTCCCAAAGGAGTGATGGTGAGCCATGAGAATATCATGGCTAACCAAAAAATGATTCAGCGAACCTTCGGTCACAGCAGTACCAGCATCGTGTTAGGTTGGGTTCCCCTATTTCACGATATGGGATTGATTGGCAGTGTCTTTCAGCCTTTATATGTGGGATTTCCCTGTTATTTAATGTCTCCGGTTACTTTCCTACAAAGACCAAAAATTTGGTTGAAAACGATTTCAGACAAAAAGATCACAACTACAGGGGGGCCTAATTTTGCCTACGATCTGTGTGTCAAAAGGCTCGATTCCGCTTCGTTGGAAGGAGTATCCCTCTCATCTTGGGATGTAGCCTACAATGGCGCTGAGCATATCAAACTGAATACCTTGGAACAGTTTAGCGAAACCTTTGCTCCCTACGGCTTTAAAAAATCTGCCTTTTTACCCTGTTATGGTTTGGCAGAAGCAACCCTAATCGTTAGCGGTGCAGATAAATTTAAAGAACCTTTGGCGTTGACTATCCCTTGTAGCGGGGATGAAGTCCTCGATGCAGATGCGTCCCAACAGATAGGCAACACCCGCACGGTGGTTAGCAATGGTCAGATCATGCCAGAACTGTCCTTACGAATCATCGATCCTCAAACTTTAACAGAATGCCCTTCCCATCACATCGGAGAAATCTGGATTGCGGGACCGAGTATTACGCTAGGTTACTGGCAAAAACCCGATAAAAATTGGGAAACATTTGTTTTTCGCGATGGATTGCGGTTTTTACGGACAGGAGATTTAGGCTTTCTGGATTCCCAGCACAGACTCTATATTACGGGGCGGCTCAAAGACTTGATCGTAATCGATGGGAAAAACTACTACCCTGAAGATATCGAAGAAACGGTCAAACTGTCTCACCCTGCCTTATACGAAGTCAATTGTGCCGTGTTTTCAGTCTCTAGCACTTATTCTCAAAAACTGGTGGTGGTTAATGAAGTAGCTCGCCAGTTTTGGCAGCAACTCCATCGTTATGAGGATGAGATAAAAGCAGCAGTTAAGGCTTCTGTCTATAACCATTACCAACTGACAGTACACGAAACTTTACTCGTCCCGTTAAATAACATTCCCAAAACCACTAGCGGAAAAATTCAACGGCAGCGTACCAAGTTGCTGTATCTGTTGCAAGAACTTAAAAGCCTTGAAAAAGTCACGAAAGTCTCTGAAGGGTAACAGTTTATGTCTGCTCAACAACCAAGTTATGTAGCTCAAATGCAAGATCAGTCTTTAGTCACAGAAGTAACTGAAGTATTCCAATCCCTAGAAATACATAATAGCAATACTCAATACAAACCCCTTTCTGGGATTGGGAAATGGATTAGATACGCATGGTATCCTACCATCGATATCATCAGTTTAATTGGTGCAATTGCCGCTATCGCTTCTTTTTTCGTTCGAGGCATTAGTCCGGTTGACTTGGGAATTTTGCTCTTCATGTTTAACTTTATTGGTTTGGGGGGAGAAGCAGGAATGCACAGACTGTTTGCCCATAAAAGCTATAAAGTAGCCAAACCCTTACGCATTCTGCTGGCATTGGCTGGCTCAATGGTAGGTGAAGCGCCCATCCTTGAGTATGCGGCGTATCATCGTTGCCATCACATCTATGCCGATCAAGAGGGGGATCTTCATTCTCCCTATTTCTTTAAGGCTGAAGAACCTTGGGCTAAGCTCAGAAATGTCTGGCACGCTTTTTTTGGCTGGAAGTATAACCCTAAGACGAACCAAATCGCTTCCCCGGAACGATATGCTAAGGACTTACTAGCTGAACCAGAAATAGTTACCATCAATAACTATTTTTATGGCATCGTTTTGGCTTCATTCCTCTTGCCAGCTTTACTGGGTTTCCTGTTTACTGGGACTGGGTACGGTGCTTGGACTGCCTTTTTATGGGGAGGATGCTTCAGATTTTGTGTGATGACCTTGATGGGAGATTTGATTATTCGAGCTGGCTGTCATTTATTCGGTACTCGTCCGTTTGTGGATCAAACCAACAGTCAGAGTGGCAATATTTGGTTTTTAGCTATTCCCAGTTTAGGACTATCATGGCACAACAATCATCATGCTTTTCCGGGATCTGCCCTGCTCAACATTGATTGGTGGCAAATCGATCCCAGCGGTTCATTTATTACCTTGCTTGAAAAGCTTGGCTTGGCTTGGAATGTCAAGCGTCCAACTCCATAACAAGTAAAAGCAAAAAGGGTAAATCCCGGAATCGCTCGCTGACTTTTTTCTAGGAAGTGATTGCACAATATTAGGAGCTTGTCATTTATGGATGCTACGAGCAAGGCCGAAAAATTGAAGAACCCTACTGCCAAAATCAGAACCCCAGCCGATCTTGTTTCCTTAAAATAAAAAATTAAGACCTCTCCCTTTACGGTCTGGATGAACGTAGAAATCACAGCTTGTGAAGATGGCTTTGCCGAATTAATTATCTCAATGCGAGAGGAATTAAAGCAGCATAATGGTTTTACCCACGGGGCTGTGATTGGTTTTTTAATTGATAGTGCCTGTTGTTGGGCGGCAGCTTCTAAGGTGGGGGATGTGGTTACTGCCGAATATAAGCTGAATTTTATTGCTCCTGCTGTTGGGGAAAAATTGATTGGTCGAGGTTATGTCATTAAATCGACTTTTAGCCAAGTCATCACCCGGGCTGATGTGTTTTCTGTTAACGGGAATAAAGAAACACTTGTGTCTACTGGTTTAGCCACCGTAACTCCCTATGGTTGATCCCAGAAAACGATAATGTCAATGTCCGTTAAGTTGAGACAAAATCCCTCAAATTACCGAGGCTGAATTAATTGGAGGAATCGTTAGTGTCTTTAGTTTTTTCCCCCCCGAAAACCTGCTTTGTGGAACCTTTGTTACAAGAGCGTTATAAATCATCTTTCGCCAGTGGGGAAAACTTCCTGACACTAACACTTTATTAGCAGAATCTACTTGTAACAATTCACTGAATCAGTCAAATAATTCGCTAAAAGCTAAATTTAATTGAGAGGTTAGTATGCAGGCAAACAAAATTATTTACTGTCTTGCCTCGGCGACTATGCTATTGACCGGGTTGTCCAAATCAGCATCTGCCGCTATCATCAAACAGACTTTTGCTGATTTTCATGGCACGTTTGATTCGGTGAATTTACCGCTTAACGGTGGACAAGTTCCTACTGGAGTGATTTCAGCTAGTCAAAACCCTAATCTACCGAGCATAGTCACCTTCGATACCGACACTAACCAAACTACTTTCGATCTCAACTTTTTACTTAATTTCCCCCTCTTGACTTCTTTGGGACTAAAATCCATCCCAATTTCTCCCTTTGAAACAGGTTCATATATTGTTAATGGACAATATTTAATAACTGATGTGACGGGTCAAGGTAAGGTAAGTGGTTCTTCTCCTTTTGCGGGAATAAACACTTTCTTTCAAGTTCGATGGATAGTCACAAGCCCATTAGATACCTCTGTTTTCCTTGGTCAGATTGAATCAGAAGTTGTGACAATTTGTCCACCTTCTAGCGGGTGCCTTCAAACTACTGGCACTGGTAAAGCCAGTATTGGTTTGACTTCTGTTCCTGAGCCTGGGACAATTCCTGGAACTATAGTTGCTGGTGCAATAGCTTGCTGGATGAAACGCAAACGCAAAGCATCCTGGTAATGCTATAAGAATAGGCCCAAATATAGCGAGACTGCTATCAGCCACAAAGTAATTTTCCGCTTCACCCACCAGTTCTCAATCATCCAGGACTTACGCAAAGAAACTAATGGCGAGCCGAAAAATAGTTGGTTTTGCAACCAGAGATTGACTCTTCACCTTTGTTTCTGGCAACGCCATTGCGTAAGTCCTGTCATCTTCCAGGGATAGCAAATATGCTAATCCTTTACGAAACAGTTCCTGGTCATCTACAAGCAAAAGTCGCATCATGGTCGTTATTTTATTTAACGCCAGTTTTTGCTTGCTTGTTCCAGAACGTAAGCGGAAACATCCTCAATTTCAGCTTGGCTTAAACGCTCTTTATAAGCAGACATATTGGCTTTGCCGTTGGCGACTAGGGTAGCGATCGCATCAATTGTATTGACTTTATTACGATCTAATGCTTTAAGTTTAAGTGTCTTATTCCGCCGGATAATATTGCCACCGTTGACGTGACAACCGACACAGTGAACTTCAAAAAGTTTAGCGCCGTTGGCGGTATCTGCGGCAAGGACAGGGGAAGTTAAAACGTGAGTCCACACCATCAGGGCACCCAATCCAACAATGAACCATCTTTTCAAGGCAATTCTCCTAAATTTATATAAATGAGTTTAATCGAGTTTGTCAGGGTTATTTCATGGTTGTTGCCGCGAGCGCCCGCACCCGTTAAATTGTTAAGAAAGTCAGCTAATATTCTACCGTGTCAACCAACCCAGTGAATCAACTCCCATCAGAAACAGAGTCAGCTTCTGTCTTCCCCATTTCTCCATTGATCCGAATTACCTTATTGTGTCTGTATGTCGCTCTCACACTTCCCTTACCGTTTTTGGCACAAGCAACCGCAGCACCCGTCCCCTCAGCTATTTTATGGTTAGGGATTGGGATTGGGTTAGTTGCCTTATACGCCGCCTTATGCGAACGGGTGATTTTAGATCGGCAACAAATTCAGGTAAACTATCCCCGCTGGGTTCCTCGCTTCTTCCGCAAAGGTTGGTCGCTACCTTGGACAGATGTAAAAGATTTGAAAATGCGTACCACTGGACAAGGCGGGCTAGTTTATTATTTTCTAAGTAAAACTGGTCAAGCTTACTTGCTGCCGATGCGCGTGGTGGGATTTGCCCAAATGGTGAGGCAAGTGCAAGCAAAAACAGGCATCGATACAACAGATATCCGTCCGTTGTCACAGCCTTGGATGTATTTAATTTTGTTAGGATTTACCTTGTTGTTGTTCTTAGTAGATGCTTGGACAATCTTGACAGCTATGAGTATGGGTAAGCTCACCTAGTTCGTAGTAAGGACTTTAGCACTAAAGTGCTTACTACAAACAAAGCAGGATTACCCAGTTCGTAGTCAGGAATTTTTTAGCACTTTAGTGCTTACTACAAACAAACTAGGATTACTCAGTCCGTAATCAGGAATTTAGCACTTTAGTGCTTACTACAAACAAGTTTAGGATGACTAGCAGAAACAATCCGCAATTGCGAGTAGATGGCGTCAGTTTAGCTGCGCCAGTCGGTTTATCTTATTTGCTGCAAAATATATCCTTTGAAGTCTTTTCAGGAGAACGAATTGCCATAATAGGGCCATCGGGTGCGGGAAAAACTTCGCTTTTGCGGCTGTTAAATCGACTCAGCGAACCCACCAAGGGATCGATTTATTTGGAAGAACGAGATCTCCGTAAAATTCCGGTGATTCAGTTGCGCCAGCAAGTGACTTTACTGATGCAAGAAGCTAAACTTTTGGGGATGACGGTACGGGAAGCGATCGCTTATCCCTTAGTTTTACGCCGCCTAGAGCAACAGCAGATTCAAGAGAGCCTATCTTATTGGATGGAACAGTTACGCATCCCGCAAGACTGGCTAGGACGCACGGAGGTGCAACTATCTGCGGGACAGCGACAATTGGTAGCGATCGCGCGTGCCTTAGTCATTCAACCTAAAATTTTACTGTTAGACGAGCCAACTTCTGCCCTCGATGTTGGTCGTGCTGCTTTGGTTTTAAACCTACTGCAACAGTTACAGGAACGCGAACAAAGCACAATTTTAATGGTCAATCAGCAACTAGAACAGGTGCAGCAATTTTGTACGCGAGTTTTACACTTACAACAAGGTCAACTGATTCAAGATTTACCAGCGACTCAAGTAGACTGGCTGCAACTGCGGGAAAATTTAATTGAAATAGAACGGCTTGCTGCCCAAGAATGGGAGTGAAAGAATTTAAGATTTTAGATTTGAGATGGCAGATTTAAATTAAATCTCAAATCTACAATCTCAAATCTCAAATTTTCAGCGCCAATTACCATCTAATGCGACCATGCTAGGCGTGCCAGGAGTAGGAGGCTTTTTGTTATTGACAGATTCATCCCCTTGAGTTTGATTCAGGTTGAGAAAATCCGGGTTAAAACGGTATCCCACGTTACGGACGGTTTGAATTAAACTGGGTTGCCGGGGATCGGTTTCCAGTTTCTTTCGCAGGGAGAGGACGTGGGTGTCTATGGTGCGCGGATTATCAATCGCATCGGGCCATGCTCTATGTAACAGTTCCGAACGACTTAAAGGTACTCCCCCAGCTTGAGCCAGGACATAGAGCAGGCTAAATTCTTGGGGGGTTAAATCTACCAGTTCGTCCTTGAAGCGGACGCGGCGCTGCACCAGGTCAATTTTGAGATCGCCATAATCCAGGTAAGCGGGTGGAGTCGTCGCGCGCTGGCGTCGAATCAGCGCCTCCACCCGCGCCAAAAACTCTTGGATGCCAAATGGCTTGGTCAAGTAATCATCTGCGCCTGCTTTCAATCCAGCGACGATATCGGCTTCGCTGTTGCGCGCAGAGAGCATGAGAACGAATGGCATTTGTTGCCGTTGCAGCCAGCCGCAAAATTCTAAAGCATCGCCATCGGACACTTCGGTATCGAGAACTACTACCGTTGGCTGGCGCATGTGAAAGACTTCCCTAGCTTGGTAGAGGCTAGCGGATTGATGCACGCGATATCCTGCCTGCTGTAAGTGCCAACCGAGTAGCGATCGCAGGTGCGGATTACCTTCAACAATTTGAATCCCTACAGAAACCACGGAGGCTATATTCCTTGCCGTTATTGACCTTCAACTTAACACCAGACCCTATTAAAATTTTGTAACACCCGCTACTTCGGGGGCTACAGCGTTGGGCTTCATCTTAGTGCGTTCTAGCTTTTAGCGCAACCGCTGCGCCCGGATACGAGCCAAGCTGGGAAGAATATTAAATTATCGTTACAATAATCCTAACCTAGTGGTTCAAACACCAGTGACCGAGCCGGAACAAAAAATAGCAGAAATCGCTCAGCAGATACAGGTTTTCCTTTGCCTGCTTGATTACGATCGAGCTAAGCACGATGCGCCAGCGGGGTGTGGGCATCAAGCTCCCGCGCGACTGACCGAACCTAGCCATCTGGACTTAAATATTGCCCAGTTGAATAATTTTCAGGAAATCTTTATCTCCAAGTCGGGGAGAGAGAGCCTACGGTAGTCGAGTGAAGATGCTATGCTTAACGCCAATAATTACCTGCGGTAAACACTGCCCGTAATTTCCGCCTTTACCGAGTTCAGACACCCAACCATGCTCCAAGATACACAAACGATTCGCCACTATCAAAAACTGACCGACGCCCTAGTCGAAATGTGGAATCGAGGCTACAGATTCAGCGATTTAAGGTTGTATTTAGACGGATATCTCGCCGCGCTGCGCCACACTAATGCGATTGAACCTTATCTAATTAACCGTTTAGAAGAAGAGTCAACTCGCTACATCTACGATCCGTCCAACTTTGAAATGCCTCAGCTCCAGCCTGAACCCAAGAGATCTGACTATTACTAGCTCTTACGGGTTGCGTTTTCACTTCGAGCTAGCTCAAACCAGGGTGGCGACTGCCACCCTTATTTGATCGGAGGACTTGGGGACTGTTGAGTCACCTAGGCGTAAGCCTTCCCGTAGGGCAACCCAAGGCTATAAGGCTTTTTGGGCAACACTGGCGTTCCACAAGGGCTGACGCTGTTTGTGAGCAACTCGGTATCGGTGCATAAATGTCTCGATGTCGCATATATCTTAAAGCAAGTACGAGTTGTCCGTTGGTGTAGCCTGCGGTCGGCATATCGCTTTCGGGCTTTTTGCTTACGGAATTAAAATGAGTGGCCTTGTAGATAAATATGAGTCCATTAGCTTTTAAAGAGACTCCTTTGCCGTGGCGCACTTTGATTTTTTTGCATCTCTCCAAAAATCAGCAGCAATCGACATGACAAATTTGAGCAAACCAAACTATGCAACTCAAGAAACTTACCAAAATAATTGGCAAAAAATTATCCTTAAATCCAGAACAACTGGATAAACTGTCAAAAATTATTATCTTGTTACTGTTTGGGCTTGTTTCCTTTGTAATTCTCTGTTTCATTAGCCAGCTTACATCTCAAAAAACTATCTCTGATATAGCACTTGGCTTAATTCCAGAATTTATCGGTTCTATCGCTGTTTATTGGCTGCTAGATAGTAGCATTAAGCAGCTTTATGGTATATCGGAACTTCCAGCACTACCACTGGAAGATTTTGTTGATGATATAAATTCTGCTAAGCAGATTCGGATTCTGGAAACTTTCACCGATTTAGCCAACAACAAATATCTTTACGATAAGTTTTCTAAGGCAGTTATAACAGCTTTGGATAATGGTGCAGAAATCCAAATCCTTCTAATTCATCCTGACTCAGAAGGAGCCAAACAACGGGATGAAGAACTCAAATCGATTGGTATTAATGTGTTAGACATGCTCGGGCTGACACTAGCTCGTTTTTATAAGTTACAGAAACAAATTTTGGACATAAAAGCAAGGGTTAGCCACCGAGGTAAGCTACAAATTAAGCTATATAATGCTTCTCCTGCAATTGCAATGCATATGTGGGATCGCGATGCATATGTGAGTTTTTTCCCAGTGGGGAAACGTTCCGACGAAGCGCCCAATCTAAAGATATCTATTGTCACGACGTTTGGTAGATTTGCCGCCTCTAAGTTTGACGAATTATGGATTCACCAGGAAACTATTTCCCTCACCTCACACATGAAACTTACAGTAATACTTCCGAACGGTCAAAAAAACGATCTTTATTACGTGCGGAGCGGTGATAAAACTCCTAAATCTTTCTATGCATCTTGCACTTTCGGCGAGAACCTGCTCAATTATTTATATCAATCTTGTTTACCTCAAGCAGATCCAATCAAAGTTATCGCTGAAGGAAAAAGTTCGTTGGCTACCTGTAGAAGACTGAATTCACCCGCCGATAAAAATCTGGCGATCGCACTGATTGAAAAAAAATATGAGTGGGATGCTCAAGAGAGGCACGCAAAGATTAACTCGGATCCTATAATCTTTACGATCGAAGCGATCGATAACCAGAGTCCTTGATTGAATTTAAGCATTAATTATGGTAAGCCAGTCTTCACCTTTAGATGTTACTGCGGATGCGTTATATGCCAATAATGCAGATATCCGCAGTTTATTCTTAAAGTATTGGGAAGAAGTAGAGAAATGTCCAAATTGCATCAATCTTGGCATGGGTATGCCACCGATTGAATTGTTTCAACCAGAGTTGGAAGCTCAAGAGGAATTTGACGCAGGAAGGCAGATATGGCAAGCAGAATATCAACATCAGGCAGGAGATAAATCTGTTCGGGAAGCATTCTCAAAGTTTGAAGCAGAGCGTACAGGGATTGCTTATACAGCCGAGAATATTATGCTTGTATCGGGGGCAATTCGTGGTTTTTCCCTAGTTTTGGATTGTTTGGTAAAAGATGGAACTCTTCTTGTTGAAATTGTCCCAACCTATCCTCTCTGTTCAGGTCAAGCACGCAATGTTTTAGAAAGACGAGGAGGAGCGATCGCGACTGTTATTCCAAAAGATACTAATACCTTCCAAATCACCTTTGATGAAATTAAACCATATATACAGCCATCCACCATTATTTATCTCACCAATCCTAATAATCCAACCGGACTTTATCTACCAAATGATGTTTTATCTAAGATAGTAACAACCTGCGAGAACGAAGGGGCATACTTGATTATCGACCAAGCTTGCGATATCCCTCTAGCCTCAATTGCTGATGATAGAACTTATTTAGATAGTCCATCTGTAATCCGCATCTTAAGCTTATCAAAAACCTATCTACTTGCGGGTTTTCGCCTGGGATATGTGGTTGCTAATCCTCAGCTGATCGAAATATTTTCCAATGCTTTCTCCTTTGCCGATGGCAATGCACCTTGCGTCGCGAATAAAGCGATTATCAAATATTTGAATAATTCTCAATTAATGCCCTTATTTTCAAAGGTGTCTCGTCATAAAGTTGAACTTGCTTTACACAGATTGACAAAGTGTCGTTCAATTATCGACTTTATCAAACCAGAGGCATGTTTTTATATATTTTTGAAGAGCGGTTATCCCCGTAGTAGTTGGCTGCTTTTTAAGGAATTGGTATCCCGTGGGGTGAATGTGGTTCCTGGATGTTTATTCGGTGTTCGTGAAGGTTGTTGGATTCGTGTCTGCTGTGGTCGAGAAGATGATGTATTGATAGACTATTTAGATAAGCTTAGTCAAGCTCTTGATACCTTATAGAAGAAATTGCCGATTGCAGATTGCAGATTTAACGAAGGAGTATGAATGAATGCGCCTCAGTATAAAAACCGGAATTTCTTAACATAAAACACCAGGGAATACCAACGCATTTATGTTATAGAAATCCGGTTTTTGTGTAAGTCAAAATCCTAGAAGCCGAGTCAATAAAATCGAGGCTTTACGAAGCGAGAGCGACTTCCACCTTTTGCTGTAGCTCGCCTTGTTGATACAGCTCGATCATGATATCCGAGCCGCCAATAAACTCACCGTTAATGTAAACTTGAGGAATCGTAGGCCAGTTGGAATATTCTTTGATTCCCTGACGGATTTCGTAGTCTTCCAGAACATCTACGGTTTCGTAGGGGACTCCCAAAGTATTCAGAATCTGTACCACATTGTTGGAGAAACCGCACTGGGGCATCAACTTGTTGCCCTTCATGAAGACTAAAATCTTATTCTCCTTGACTAAGGTGTCGATTTTTTGTTTCAGTTCTGGTGTCATGATTTTACCCTTGCGATCTCGTTGTTTTCTTGTACTAGGTTCAAGCGGGTTTGGTTCAACCATATTACCGCTAACCAACGGGTCGTTGACCCAACCATTATGTTTGCTTAATTAATCCCTAGCCTTGGGGAGTGGAGGTATTGAGCGCCAGAGCATGAATCGCTTCTGTAGCCATAGCTTCTCCCAGTGCGCCATAAACCATCTGATGCTGTTGAACGCGATTCTTACCTTCAAACAACGAAGAAACCACCGTTACTTGATAGTGGTCGTTGGTTCCGGTTAGGTCTTGAACCTGAACCTGGGCGTCCGGCATTTGGGCCTTGATCATTGCTGCAACCTGATCCGGAGTAATCATTCGATTCCTTTCGTGTAAAAACCGACAGTTAAACGCTTTGTTTTCAGTTTATTGACACTCTGCGCTCTAAAGAGACCCAGATTTTTCCGAGTTTTCCGACTATATACTCTAGATATCCCGGTTTCAGGCATTGCCTTAAATTTCGGGTTCCTGGCCTCAACCCCCAAGGGATTGATATCTGCCTAGGCGTAACTTTCCCGCAGCCCGCAGGTAGGTCTCTAAACTAAACGAGACAGTTTGGCTTGCATTATACCATAAATTCGAGGCAATTTTAATTGCCCTTGTCCGCTTTCCTCTTCGAGCTAAAAATACGATAGCTAACAGCGTCTTGGAATGATGCCGCATTTGGGAGGCAGTGCGGTCTTGGGGTCTCCCCAAGTAAAGCAACTGCCGTTCAATTCTTTGAAATCCAAAGGTCACATAGCTGCAAAAGCTGTCACGAGTGCGAGCGCAAAGAATTCTGCTTATACATCCCAACTTCTCGCTTACCGTGACGAATTTGTTTTTACCGATTGCAGTATTCGAGAGTATTGGGATGATATTGAAAAACTCTTAGTTGATAGAGATATTAACGCCGCTATCAATATTAAGAAAGTAGGTTTGAGCGCTTTCCCTACTATAAAACGCCCCAAAGGTAGCGCAGTAATAGCTAGTTCTACTATCGATGCTACCTCGAAGGAAATTCTACACATTCTAAGGCGCGAAGCGCCTCGCGGCGCGAACGGAATGTTTGAGAAGCGTACACCTACCCGTTAGGGAGGTGTAGGAGCGTCACGTGGTTCTACTGGGCAGATGAAGACGAGGGGGCATTACCCGCTCTGGGAAAAGGTGCATCGACAAAACCGAGTTCCAATAATTGCTGGTAAGCTTTTTTACCCAATTCCCGCGTTGGGTTTTGACTGCGGACAATTTGAACTAGCAACGGCACTGCCAGTTCCGGCTGATTTTGCGCCCTGTGTACGAGTGCCAATTGATAGGTTGCCTCATCCCGCATTTGAGCGGTTTCGATTGCCTTGCGCCGTTGGCTATCGGCTACGCGGTTATCAATTCCTGAAAAACTGGCGGCTAGCTCTTGATAAAAGTTGGACAGTTGATTGAAAACTTGGCGAGCATCCTGAAGTTTCTTAATTGCCAAAGCATAATCCTGTGCCGAGACTGCATTGCTAGCTTCAGCCATCAGACGCTGCCCTCCTTGCAGGCTGAGCAGACTGCTATCTTGATTTAAGGGACGCAGTTGGTTCGGGTCTGTTTCGTTAGCTGGCTGTACTCGATTAGAACCTGTCGGCAGAGCCGATTCCTGTGCCTGAACATGCACTGGCACTAGCAGGTGCAAAACTGCTATTAGCGGTATAACCACCAAGCCAGTGAAGTTGAGGAAACGAGCAGTTGCAGAAGGGATCATGGAGTTGTTTTGTGCCAAGGCACAAATACGACGGATAGACTTCGGAGTATATTACCATTACTAGGCAAAAGTGGGTTGATATTTGCTGGCAATCCTTTGGGTGAGCGAGAGGCAGCTGCCGATTAAGCTAAACCGAACCAGCAAGCACCTTTGGGTTTGGGCTATCATAACCGACTTGCAAAGCTCTGAGGGCCTCTTCCAAATCAGCCGTTAGTCGTGGGGCGCTGTGCTTGACGGATGCGGTTTTGATGCAGTAATCAGCCACCTGGAGGGGAGAACCAATGCGGATTTTGACATTACAGCCTTTGGTGGCAAAGGAAGTACTGTAATCAATGTTAATCGGCACAATTTTAACCCCTAAGCCTGGTTGGCTCGATTCGGCTTGCAGCGCTATGCGAGCTAAACCGGGTTGTAATTTATTGACTGGGTACTTGCGATTTTCGGAAAGGTATCCGCCCTCTGGGAAAATTACCAGGGTTTCCCTTGCTTGCAGTAACTCGATGGCGTGACGGATGCTGCCAATTCCCGGATGCTTGATGTCAACTGGGAAGCCGCCTAAGCGACGGATAAACCAGCCTTGCAATCCTCTCATTTCGTCTGAAGTAACCATAAACCGCAAATCTCGCCCCGTAATATCCCGCCCTGCGGCGATTGGAACCATAAATGAATCCCAGCGATCGCGATGGGTAGGAGCTAGAATAACTGACCCTTGTTTGGGTAAATTTTCCCGTCCCGTTACTTCGATCTTGCCGAAGTAAAAGGGTAAAACAACGTAGCGCGCCAAGGGATAGGCTAAGGAACTCAAACAAGGGGAAACGCGAGAGGTGACCGCCGTCACTTTCATTGTTGATTTTGAATCAGAGAGGGTTTTTTCGGAGGAATCAAGCTGTGTCATATCAAAGGCGCTGGTTACTAAAGCATCCTTACTAGATAACGGTAAATTTTATCTGGTTAATTGTCTTCTATCAGATGGACACTTCTGTTGGTGTCATGAGCTTTTACAAGGCAAAATTATGGACGGTTTTTACGACAAATGTTGGCAATTGGGCATGAGGGATATGATACCTTTGCTCGCCCATTCTCCTACTCACCTTTTTTGGGCAAACCACGATTGTAGCTGGTGACGACAGGCAGATTCTAATATGCCACCGATGACGGATAAGCGGTGATTCGAGCAAGGGCTATCGGGTATATTAACTACGGTGCGGATAGCCCCTGTTTTCGGATCGTCCACTCCATAGACTAGCTTCCCCAACCTGGCGTGAGCGATCGCACCGGCACACATCGGACATGGTTCTAAGGTAACGTAGAGGGTGCATTGGTTGAGATGCCTCTTTTGCAGGATTTTACTGGCTGCTCTGATGGCGATAATTTCTGCATGAGCTGTGGGGTCAAAGTCGCGTTCTTTTCGGTTTTGGCCTTCGGCGATTAAGTTTCCCCCAGCGTCTATAATAACGGCTCCCACGGGTACTTCTCCCGCCTCTGCTGCGATTTCAGCTAGTTCTAGCGATCTTTGCATCCATTTGCGATGCATGAGATAGGCAGGGTCGTTAATCCCTGGGGGTGAACTTTCGATATGCACAATTTTAGGTATTAATAGGTTGGGTTAACAGGGGGTCTAGCTGTCCTTGTCGATCTAAGCTGTAAATATCGTCACAGCCGCCTAAGTGCTGATTATTAATAAAAATCTGCGGTACGGTGCGGCGTCCGTTGGCGCGTTCCGCCATTCTATTTCTCGCTGCTTCGTCGCCGTCGATTTTGTATTCGGTGTAATTCACGCCTTTCCACCAAAGCAGCATTTTGGCGCGGATGCAGTAGGGGCAGGTTTGCCAGGTGTAAATTTCTACATTAGCTTTGATGCGTTCTGGATGGCGTCCCAGGATGGGGTTGAAGAAGTCTAGCATTTTTTCCTTGGTGATTCTGTGCGAACTGCCTATAGCCTAGATTATGGCTCGGGAAATGGAAACAGGACTTACGCGCAAGTTCCCGGTTTCTCGGAAAAAACTGGGTTTCTGGGAACGCCCTTAGATAACTGAGTGGAAACCCCACAAAGTAACCCGATCAACTGATATATGATTTGGCTAAGCTATATATGTATTGGCTAACGCTATGGGTAAGAAAAACCACAAAAAAGCCATTCGCTGAATAGGCGCATTGCTGAACATCGAGAAAAGATTATACTTGAAAAATGTTTTCAGCAAGCAATTAAACGATAGGGAAAATAATTATACATATCGGCAATCGTTTCATTGCCGTTACTAACTCTACCCTTGTTACATTAATTGCCGATTTGGGTGAACAGGACTTACGCAAGGGCGTTGCCAGAAACAAAGGTGAAGAGTCAATATCTGGTTGCAAAACCAACGATTTTTCGGCTCGCCCTTTGTTTCTTTGCGTAAGTCCTGGTGAAGAATGCCTGCAAGTAAGTAGGTGAGTATATTCAGATCTTGCACCACGGCTAACACCTTAGTTTCTGGCAAATAGCTAACCTTGAAAGCCTAGATTTTTCGTCAAGAAACAAGGGTTTCCAGGCTTGTTGATAATGGTGCAAGATCTGAGTATAACTAAATTGAACAAGAGGCGGGGACCCACGCCCCCCCCCCCACCAGATGGAAAAAGTTTGGGGTGGGGCTCAAACACCCCAAAAAAATTATTTTTTTTTTGGTGTGGGGGGGGGGGGCGGCGGCCCCCGCCTCTTGTTCAATTTAGTTATACTCAGA
>NZ_JBHFNP010000348.1:0-68363 GCF_041929235.1 Microseira sp. BLCC-F43 | reverse complement strand
ATACAATTCTAGCAAACTCAGCATTAAACCGTAATAGTTGGAAACCAAAAAATGGGCGTTATCCCAGTATATTAGAGTACGGTTATGCCCACGTCACCTTTCCGAAATAAAAAAGGATAGCAGTTGTATTTCTATTATCCTCAAACGGTAATTTAGGTGATTGTTATTCTAGAACTCAGGTACTTGTATTTGTTGTAGCGTACCAGTATAGTGCTTCAAGATTATCTCAGGCGAGTTCCCTACCCACTTAGCCACTTGAATGACACTCACGTTAGCTTCTAACGCCGTTGTAATCAAGGTGTGACGGGTATTATACACACAACGGTAACGTTCTACCTTGCCTTCGGTAACTAGACGAGTAACAATACCAGGAATAAACTTACCGTGTCGATTCTTGTAACCTTTCCAAGCACGATTAAGGAAGTTATGACCATCTATTTCTTTGCCTGTTGGAGATGGAAATACTAATGTTTCAGCTGTACAATCTTGAGGTTTAATTGATTGTAGCAATCCTTTTAACTGAGCCATCGGTAATTTACGAGATTTATGTGTTTTCGTACCTTTCCGAATTTTAAAATGGCTACTGAAAGATTCAGAGAATGTAATCTGGGTCATTTCAGGATTAATATCTTTCCATCGTAGAGCTATTGCTTCACCAGTACGGCATCCATTCATAAATAAAAACCGTAAAAAATTGGTGTAATGACTGTAATAACGGTCATTTTGGAAAGCTTCTACGATTGCATCTCGTTCAGTTGCGCTAAAAGGGTCAATATCTTCTGTTTGCTTAGTATTAGTAGCTTTTATAGCCATATCCTGAAAAGGATTGCTATGAATTAACTGACTTTGTACGCCCCAATCACAGCATTCTGATAGATGGGAAAGAATTACTTTGGCAGTATAAGTATACTTATTAGCTAGCAACCAATCACGAATTGCTACTGCATCTTCTATATTCTTACTGGGAAACAATTCAATTGTGTTTTTAATGCGTTTGTAGTTTGTCTTAATAGTTGTTTGTTCGATTAACTGAGCTTTGTAATCTGTGAACTGTTCCCATAACTCATCTAACTTTAGTGCTGTTTTCGGCTTGATGGGTAACACTACTGCTAGATGCTTCTGTGGTTGATACTTTTGGAGCGTAGCATCAAAGATTCCGTTACTAATATCCGATTCAATCTCCCACGCTGTTATCTGTGCTTTCTTAAAGTTCTCTGGTAAGTTCTCTAGTCCTGTGCTTATGTAGCGGCTACCTTCTTTTACAATAGTACGTGGCAATCTTAACCGCAGCTTATTTCTGAATACCTCGACCCCTACCGCACCCTTAACTGCTTTAGCCTGATTTGCAGCCATAGCTATTCTCCATTTAGCTATAATCAGTAGTGCTTTACCATATGATAGCCACCTGATAGCCAAAAAGCAATATGCAGACAAAAAAAGACTCACTCTAGAGATGCTATGGCCTCCAGAGTGAATCTTCCTATTCTTTTGCCAATAGGGTTTCTGGCTGTTGTTTGTTTTAATATCGGAGCGACACGATTTGAACGTGCGACCCCCACTACCCCAAAGTTTTAATTTTATGTCTTAAATTCTTGCTAGCTCTACGCTGTAGTCATTCTCAACAGTTGTTATAACAATTACAGCGGATTGCGAGTGAGGTACAGCATCTCCAAGGGAAGATGGAGAAAAAATTTCTTCTACTCCCTTTGTCTTCCTTGTCTCGCTTGTCTCCCTTGTCCCCTTGAGTCTCCCTCATGTACCATCACCGAGTGCAACCCGCTGTAATGGTGTTGTAGGGGCGGGTTTTACCCAAAACGTTTGATAGTAAGCGAATTATATTTATAAACCCGCCCCTTGCGTGGGATGCCGATGCAAGTGGACATGATATAAGTCCCGTTCAAAAATGGTCAGTTTGAACAGAAACTTTTTGCCTATGACGTATTGCCTCAACGCGACGAGCTATTAACCACAGTCGTCGTCGCCACAATGCCAAGCCAGTGATAAGTAAAACAACGACTACACAGCCGATAAATGCATACAGAATTCGCATTGGCAGCCCACCATAGCTGCCTATATGCAGGATATACTGTGCATCCAAAATCCGGGTTGCCAGCGTTGCTTTTCGGGGGTCATCAATCTGCAAGACTTTACCTGTGTATTGATCGAGATAAACGTAGAGATGTTTGTTAAACTCATTTTTTTCTTGAGGAAATATCATCCACACAACAAATGGATCTTGGGTATTTTTTGTTGGATAAAACTTGAAAGTTCTTGTTCCCGGTAAAGCTAACGAGGCTTTCTTTAGCAGTCCATCCACACTCATAGAAGGCACGCCAGCTACAACCTTGGATGTGGGTTCGCCCAGTTGTGGCGGCGTACCAACCATCGAGTAAACTGCTGATTCAAACTGAGTCGAAAAAATCATTGCTACCCCTGTGAAGGTAATTAAACTCAGAAACACGACTGACAAGATTCCTCCAACTTTGTGGATATCGTAATGAACCAGTATTGTCGGAGATTTCCAGCGAATCTGAAAGCCAGTAGCAACCTTTCTCCATCCAGGCCATAAAATAATTCCAGTGATACTCAAAAACAATAGCGACAAGCCATAGATCCCCACAACTGTCTTACCAGTGTCACCAGCAAAGAGTTTTACGTGTAGATCGAGCAAGATACCATAAAGAGTCTGTTCCCAAGGGCGAGAACCAAGGATTTTACCGTTGTAAGGGTTGATGAAAACATCGGTAAATCGCTCCTGCGGTGAGGTCATTAACACCGTGTAAGTTTCATTAGGTTTTTGGGGAACCAAGACTCGCTGTGGCTTGAGTTCTGGATAAGCTTTTTGAGCAGTATCGACTACCCTCTGTACCGATATTTGCTGACTTTGGGGAGTGACATAAAATAGCTTTGGATTTAGCAAGCGCTCGATTTCTTCTGAAAAAACTAGCACGCTACCAGTTAAGCAGATAATCACCAGTAATATTCCTGTCATCACCCCTGCATATCGGTGCAAAAATAAGGAAAAATAACGTAATTTCATTGGAATTTACTCCCAAAATCAATACCTTCAGCATTGCTGTTCTCCTATTAAAGATAACAGCAATTTAACCACTTAAAAGTTGATTGAAAACGTGCCTTGGATAGTCAGAGGTGCGCCCGGATAAACTCCATCTCTGAAAGTGGCACTCTCAAAGTATCTCTCGTTAGACAAGTTTTTGAAATTCAAAGCTGCTCGCCAATTGTCGCCTCTGTAATAAATCGCTGCATCGGTTCGCAGATAACTGGGCAACTCGATAGTATTAGCTAAGTCTCCCTTTCTATCGCCAACTGCAAAAACCCCGGCTCCAAATCCTAAACCCCGGAAAGTTCCTGATTGAATTTCATAAGTAGCCCATAAACTGCCGCTGTGTCGCGGTACGTTGTTAAATTCATTGCCCTCGTTACCGCTATTGTCTTTGGTGATTTCCGTGTCGGTGAAAGCATAACCAGCAATGATGTTAAATCCTGGTAGGATTTGCCCAACTACATTGAACTCGATTCCTCGACTTTGCTGTTCGCCAACCTGGATACTAAATTGCGGTCGTTCCGGATCGATAGTAGTCATATTTTGCTTGGTAATTTGATACGCCGCCAGCGTCGCCGAAAGCCTTCCGTTTAAAAGTTCGGTTTTCACACCTACTTCAAATTGTTGGCTAGTAGTCGGTTCAAACGGTGTTCCGTCCGCATTTCTGGTACCAACTGAAAAAGATGGTGCGAAGGAACGACTGTAACTGGCATATAGGGAAACTGGTTCTATCGGTTGATAAACAATACCAACGCGAGGACTGAAGGCTGTGTCTTCTTGGGATAAAGATTCGTCGGTTATCTTATTGTCCGTTAGTTGTTCAACCCAGTCATAGCGTCCACCCAGGAGAATTTTTACGCTGTCTCCGATTGAAATTAAATTCTGCAAATAAACGCCGACTAGATTTTGTTGATCGAAAGTTCTTTGGGAGAGAGTGTACGAGAGGCGAGGAATTCCATAAACCGGGTCAAACAAATCAATCGATGGCACATCTGCGTTGAATAATTCCAAATCTTGATCGGTTCGCCGTAGTTCCACACCCGCTAAAAGTTCTTGCTTGACAATGCCAGTCCGAACCGTGCCGATAACATCAGTTTGCAGGGCGTAGTTTTGTGCATCTAGGTTATTGCGGAATGCACCGCGACTGACTGTTCTGTTATCTTCTAGAAGGCTGTTGGTAAAAATTACATCCTCATCAATGTTGAGCAATTCTGCTCTAAAAGAATTTCGCAGCCTCAAGTTATCGCTGAATCGGTGTTCCAAGCGATATCCAGCACTACTAACGCTGCGAATTTGATCTTCTCTAGTTGGATCTCCCAAATATCGGGATATGGGTACTCGCCCAAAAGGATTTGGCAAAATCGTGCCAGCAGCTGGTAAACCAGCGTAGTCTAGTCGATTGTCACGCTGATACTGACCTTCAAAACTCAGGGTTGTATTTTGACCAAGTTGAAGACTAACAACTGGAGCAACAAAATATCGTTCTAAATCTAAGAAATCAACAAAAGTGTTAGAGTTTTGATACGCGGCATTCAAACGGTAAAGAGCGGTTCTATCGGCATTTAACGGGCCTGAGATATCGATTGTGGGTCGATAAAAATCAAAGTTGCCAATGGTCAGTTCGACGGAATAAAAAGGATCTCGTAGGGGTTGCTTTGTCGTAAGATTTATGATGCCGCCCGGTTCCCCCTGTCCGTAAAGTACTGAAGCAGGGCCTTTGAGGACTTCAACTTGTTCGATGTTAGCTGTTTCTTGATTGAGGTTGAAGCCGCCGAACGCATTTCTAACGCCATTTGTGAAGTAATCGCGACCGCTGGAAAAGCCTCGGCTTTTAAAGGCATCGCCAAAAATAGTCAAAGCACTGTTATCTGGAGCGACGCCAGGAACGTTACGAAGCGCATCGCTAAGCTGGGTAGCTCCTTGATCTTCCAACACCTGCTGAGGAATTACCTGAATTGTTTGGGGAATGTCGCGTGTCGGCGTATCTGTCCTTGTCGCCGTTGAGGCGGAAGGTACTTGATATCTTGAAAGTCGCTCACCAGTCACAGTCACTTCAATTGACTCTTCTCTGGAAGGCTGAACCCCTGGAGTTGCTGGTTCTGGCGGTATTGTAGTACCGGGTTCTCGTCCAGGCTGTGTTCGTTGGACGGGGGGTATTGCAGCACCGGGTTCTCCTCCGGGCGGTGTTGGTTCCCCTGGCGGTACCACTGCACCAGGCTCGGTTGATGGTTGGGTTGGTTGGACTGGCGATAATACTACACCGGGTTGAGTCGGTGGTTGGGTTGGTTCCGTTGGCGGCACTACTGCACCGGGTTCTTGGCTGGGAGTTGTTGGTACCATTCCTGGTGTTGGTCGCACGGCTGTTGTACCGGGAGCGGCACTCAAGCTGAGTACTAAAGCTCCATCGCGAGTAAGTACTTGTGCTGTTGGTACGCCTGCTTCGCTGATGACTTTAACGCGGATACTGTTGGCATCGAGTGAGGTGACTTGTACCGAACGAATCCCCGGCGCTGGGTTGTCGGCGCGAAAAATGTCGCTCCCTGGTAGACGTAACCGAGTGGTAATGATGTCGGTAATTAGGGTTTGACCAGAGCTGGCACTAAAGGCTTGCAGCGGTTTTCCATCTTTTGTTTCTAAGACGATCTCGATACCGCTCGGCGTCTGGTTGATCCGAACGGCGGTCACTTCGGCGAATTCGGCTCGTGCTGGTGTTGCCACTAGCGCTGATACTGCTCCAGCCAGTGCAAGGCTGTTGAGTAATTGCTGTTGTCTGTTCACTGCTTCTCACACACAATTGGTCTAATTTAATCGCGGTCTATTAGTTCATCTGTACTCAGTCGTTAGGGATAGTACTGAGAGCTTGATGCAAAAGACTCTTAATTAAACTACAGAAAAAAAGCGTTAGTCAATCAAAACTTAATGAAAATAAAATTCATTAACTACTTTGCGTAATACGCTGCTGTAGTCTTGTAAATATACAACATTCATGGTATGTAGCACGCAAAATAGCCATTTTGCCCTCCGTCCAAGGCAAGTACCAGTGGATTAGTTGCTATAAGATATCTACTGGTAATTGCTAATGATGAAAAAGTTATAGAATAGTATTGACATAAATTTGCAGTATGCTAATGTGAATAACTGTCAAAGCTGCTACAAATTGCATCAGGGCTAAATCTGCGCGATCGCAAGCAGCGATCGCGTCTCAAATGCTCGGATGCAATAGCCTCAATCCTCTGGCTAACTACATCAACTGTCGTGTCCGGTTAGCTCAACGCAGTAATTTTCAGCTGAGGAGAAATTGTACTAATGTCAACCAGATTTACTGGACTGTCCGCAGCGTCAGGATTTTAAAGCTTATAGTCGTTGGCTGATTTTTTTTCCACCAACGACGCGGATGGAATTGAATTACGTCAGATGTATGGGGTGCTTAAAGGCGATGATCGATCGTTACAATGACTTGTCGGAACTTCCCTACTGTTGCGCCACTTTAGTAGAACTGTTACGCCACAGGGCGCAAGCGCAGCCAGAACAGACAGCGTATATTTTTCTGCAAGATAAAGAAACCGAGTTTTTACGCCTGACTTATCAACAGTTGGATGCAAAAGCAAAAGCGATCGCAGCAATACTAGAGTCAAAAAAATTAAGCGGCGAACGTGCTTTATTACTTTATCCACCCGGACTCGATTATCTGGCGGCATTTTTTGGCTGTCTTTACGCTGGAGTAGTTGCAGTTCCAGCGTATCCGCCGCGCAATCAACGCAATACGCCCAGAATACAGGCAGTTGTGAAAGATGCAACAGCCGCGATCGCTCTTTGCACAACAACTATTATGTCTAAAGTACAACCCCTGCTCAATTTGGCACAATTACAGTGGTTGACAACAGATATTATCCCTGACGGCATAGAAGAAAATTGGCAAGCGCCTTTAGTTAAAACAGATACATTAGCGTTTCTGCAATATACATCGGGTTCTACAGGGACACCCAAAGGCGTCATGCTCACTCATGGCAACCTCATGCACAATGCTGCCATGACTTACCAACTGATGGAGCATTCCCCTAGTAGCAAATTTGTCTCGTGGTTGCCTGTTTACCACGATATGGGATTGATCGGAGGTATTTTGCAACCCCTGTATGGTGGGTTTCCGTGCATATTAATGTCTCCAGCTTCTTTTTTGCAGAGTCCGTATCGTTGGCTGAAAGCTATTTCCGATTACGGAGGTACGACGAGTGGCGCACCTAATTTCGCCTACGACTTGTGCGTTCAAAAAATTACACCGGAACAACGAAAAACACTCGACTTAAGCACATGGAGCGTCGCGTTTAACGGATCTGAACCTGTGCGATCCGATACGTTAGAGCGATTTTACACCGCTTTTGCCGAGTGCGGTTTTCGTAGGGAAGCTTTCTACCCTTGTTACGGGATGGCGGAAGCAACGCTAATGGTTTCCGGCGTCGTCAAAGAGGCGGTGCCAGCAATTAAAACGGTGCGGGTAGAGGGATTGGAGAGCGATCGCGTTGTTGATGCTTTGATTGAAAATCAGAACGTTCGTTCTTTAGTTAGTTGCGGTCAAAGTATTCCAGAACAGCAAATTGCCATCGTCAATCCGCAAACTTTAACACGTTGCTTGCCAGATGAAGTCGGTGAAGTTTGGGTATCTGGTCCGAGTATAGGTCAAGGTTATTGGCAGAGGATTGCAGAAACAAATCAAACTTTTCATGCGTATATTTCAGATACAGGTGAAGGGCCATTTTTGCGGACTGGGGACTTAGGCTTTTTAGACAACGGCGAACTATTTATTACAGGTCGATCTAAGGATTTAATTATTATCCGAGGTCGCAACCTTTATCCGCAAGATATTGAGCTAACAGCGTACCGCAGCCATGCAGGGTTGCGATCGCATAGTGCCGCCGCTTTTGCTGTCGAGGTTGACAATGAAGAACGGTTGGTAGTCGTGCAAGAATTGGAATTTCGAGCTAAACCAAACGTTGAAAAAATTACCGCAGCGATTCGGAATGCGATCGCGCAAGAATACGAAGTGCAAGTCTATGGTGTAATTTTAGTTAAACCAGGCAGTGTTCCCAAAACTTCTAGCGGTAAAATTCAACGTCTGGCAACTAAGGCAGCGTTTCTTGCAGGTGAACTGGAGGACATAGGTAGTAGCATCCTCCAAAGCATTAATTTTGCAGAAAACGAACCTAAATTACAGCGCGAAGCTCTTTTAAACCTCACAACACGGGAGAGTCAGCCACTTTTAGAAGCGTATTTAATCGAGCAGGTAGCGCGGGTATTGTTAATAGCACCATCACAAATTAATCCCCAACAACCGCTAACGGCTTTAGGAATTGATTCTTTAAAAGTATTTGAATTAAAAAACAGAATTGAAGTTGACCTTGAAGTTTCTGTATCGATAGCCGACTTTTTTGAAGACTTTACTTTGGCCCAGTTAGCAACTAAGCTAATTGCTCAACTGACAACAGGAACGTCGTTACAGCCGCTTGCCAAGATTCGCAATGCTAGTGGCAAATACCCGCTATCTTTTCAAGAGCAGCAATTGTGGTTGGTCGATCGGTTAGCTTCTAACACTCCTGCTTATAACATTCCTATTGCGATTAATTTGGCAGGAAAACTGAACGAAAAAGCATTCGCAGAAAGTCTGAATGAAATTATCAGACGCCATGAAGTTTTGCGGACAAGCTTTGTGGTAGAAAACGGACAACCTGTGGTAGCGATCGCAGAAGTTGTAACCTTTACCCTCGCAGTTGAAGTGTTAGAGAGTAACGCGCGAGTAGAACATATAGCCACCGAGTTCGCGAAACAACCATTTGACTTATCTCATGCACCATTGTTGCGCGCTAAATTGTTGCGCTTAGGTGAAACAGAATATACGTTGCTCATCACTCTGCACCACATTGTGGCGGATGGTTGGTCAATTGGAATTTTAATCAAAGAATTGGCAGCAATTTACGAAGCATTTTCTCAGGAAAAACCCTCCCCACTCCCCAAACTGCCGATCCAGTATGTAGATTTTGCCTATTGGCAACAGCAGCAGGTACAACAAAATATTCAACTTCTACTTGCATATTGGAAACAGCAATTAAAAGGAAAATTGCCAGTTTTAACTCTAAAAGCGGATCGTGCGCGATCGCCTGTTCAAACCTTTAACGGCGCTCAAGCTAAGTTAATTTTACCTCAATACCTCACCCAAGCACTGAAGAACTTGAGCCATCAGGAAGGCGCAACTTTGTTTATGACCTTGCTGGCGGCATTCAAAACCTTACTTTACCGCTATACGGGACAAACAGATATCTTAGTCGGTTCTCCTATTGCCAACCGCAACCGAGGCGAAATAGAGACATTAATTGGGTGTTTTGTCAATATTTTAGTACTGAGAAGCGACCTTTCTGGCGAACCTAGTTTTAGAGAGTTATTAGCACGGGTGCGTCAGATAGCTTTAGGTGCATACGTTCATCAAGATATGCCGTTTGAGAAGTTAGTAGAAGAACTACAGCCAGAGCGAGATCCGAGTTACAATCCTGTTTTTCAAGTGATGTTCGTCCTTCAGAATGTCCCCATACCGGATGCAAATTTATCGAATGTTTCATTCAATTACCAGCCTGGTTATAACGGGACGGCGAAGTTCGATCTGACGCTGTTTATGGAAGAAAGAGAGGAAGAACTGGTTGGAACTTTGGAGTACAACACCGATTTGTTTGAATTTGCTACTATCGAGCGAATGTTGGGGCATTTCCGGACATTGATAGAGGGAATTGTTGTCAATCCAGAACGGGGGATATCGGATTTACCTTTGTTGACAGCAGATGAAGAATATCAGATAATTGTAGAGTGGAATCAAACAAATCAGGAGTGGGAAAAAGATCTCCAGGCTGAATTATTCCACAAGCAATTTGAAGCACAAGTAGAGCGGACGCCGGATGCGATCGCTGTAGTATTTCAAGATCGGCAACTCACGTATCGACAACTCAACCAAAAAGCCAATCAGCTAGCGCACTACCTACAAAAATTAGGTGTTAAGCCAGACATTCTAGTTGGCATATGCGTGGAACGCTCTATCGAAATGTTAGTCGGATTGTTAGGAATTTTGAAAGCTGGTGGTGCTTATGTGCCGCTAGATCCTACATATCCAAAACAGCGGCTAGCATTCATGTTGGAGGAGGTGCAAGCACCCGTTCTGCTAACCCAACAGCACCTAGTTGATTCTGGATTAGATGCGATTAATTTAATTCAAAATTCCCTAGTTGTGTGTCTGGATACAGATTGGCAGAAAATTGACCAATCAAGTCTAGAAAATCCCGTCACTCAGGTAACGGTAGATAACCTAGCCTACGTTATTTATACTTCCGGTTCTACAGGGAAACCCAAAGGCACTTTAATCGAACACCGAGGGTTGACTAATTACTTGAACTGGTGTTCCCAAGCGTATGCTGTAGAGCAAGGAGAGGGAGCGATCGTTCACTCTTCTATTTCCTTCGATATGACAATTACGGGGTTGTTTTCACCCTTGTTGGTAGGTCGTCGAGTTGAACTGCTAGCGGAAGGTTTTAGCATCGAATCTCTCGCGGCTGCATTGCGTCGAGGCTCGAACTTTAGTTTAATTAAAATTACACCTGCTCAATTAGAGTTGCTCAGTCAACAATTATCTCCTGAAGCAGCGGCGGGTAAAACTAGAGCCTTCATTATCGGGGGTGAAAATTTATCAGCGTCGCTCCTTACTTTTTGGCAAAATGCTGCTCCTGAAACCTTGTTGGTGAATGAATACGGACCAACAGAAACCGTAGTTGGATGTTGTGTTTATTGGGTACCATTAAACCAGCATCAGTCAGGGTGGATTCCGATTGGTCGTCCAATTGCCAATACTCAGCTTTATATTTTGGATCAAAAACTGCGACCTGTACCGATTGGAGTTACTGGCGAATTATATATCGGTGGTGCAGGTGTAGCGAGGGGATATCTCAATCGTCCCGATTTGACAAGTGAGCGATTTATTACTAATCCTTTTAGCGAAAAAGAAGGAGCGCGGTTATACAAAACGGGGGATTTAGCTCGCTACCTGCCAGATGGGACAATAGAGTGTTTGGGAAGGATCGACCACGGGGTGAAAATTCGCGGCTTCCGCGTTGAACTAGGAGAGATTGAAGCAGTATTGGGTCAACATCCAGCAGTGCAGGAAGTAGCGATCGCAGCAAGAGAAGATTCTCCCGGCGATCGGCGTTTGGTTGCATATATTGTTCCTCGGTTAAAAGAGGCGATTTCTGTTAGCGAATTGCGGAGTTTTCTCAAGGAAAAACTACCCGAATATATGATACCTTCTGCCTTTGTGACCTTGGCAGCGATGCCGCTCACAATCAACGGCAAGGTAGATCGGCAAGCACTACCAATACCAGAAAATATTCGCCCAGAATTGGCAGTTGCTTACGAGTCGCCTCAAACTCAAGTAGAACGAATCATCGCCAATTTGTGGCAAGAAGTACTTCACCTAGAAAAAGTAGGAATTTATGACAACTTTTTCGATCTCGGCGGTCATTCTTTACTTCTGGTTCAGGTTCATAATAAACTAGAAGAAATCTGGCAAGAAGATATAGAGATTGTTGAATTATTTAAATATCCAACAATTAGCTCTTTGGCGAAATATTTAAGCCAGAAGCATGAAGAACAGCATTTCCTCGAACAAAGTCGCACCAGATCTAACAAACAAAAAGCAGCAATCAATCAACAAAAGCAACTAATGAAAGCTCGGAAACTTATTTCTGAAATAGGCATGTAGCTTGCTTTGGTGTAGCGTTAATTTCTATTTATAGAGAAAGAAAATGAGTAGAACGGAAAATAATCAAGAGATAGAAGGGATAGCTATTATCGGGATGGCGGGACGCTTTCCCGGAGCGAAAAATATTGACAAATTTTGGCATAATTTGCGAGAAGGCATCGAGTCAATTTCTAGTTTTTATGATGAAGAGTTAGTGGCTTCTGGGATAGAGCGGGAGGTTTTGAATCAACCAAATTACGTAAAAGCAGGGGCGATTTTAGAAGATATCGAGTGGTTTGATGCAGCTTTTTTTGGCTTTAATCCCAGAGAAGCTGCAATGACAGATCCGCAACATCGACTGTTTTTGGAGTGCGCCTGGGAAGCTTTAGAAGATGCTGGCTACAATAGCGAAACTTATACAGGTCAAATTGGGACTTACGCTGGCACGGGATGGAGCAGCTATCTGTTTAACAACCTGCATTCAAACCCCGAATTTGTTGAATCAGTTGGTGGTTATCAAACTTTGATTGGTAACGATAAAGATTTTCTGGCAACGCGAGTTGCTTACAAATTAAACCTGACTGGACCGAGTATTAATATTCAAACCGCTTGTTCGACCTCTTTAGTGGCTATTAGTACAGCTTGCCAAAGCTTATTGAACTATCAATGCGACATGGCTTTAGCGGGTGGCGTTAGCGTATTTGTGCCGCACAAAGCTGGTTATTTCTATCAAGAAGGGGGAATTTTATCTCCTGACGGACATTGCCGCGCCTTTGATGCTAAAGCTGGGGGTACTGTAATTGGTAATGGTGCGGGTATTGTAGTTTTAAAGCGGTTAGAAGATGCTTTAGCAGATGGCGATCGCATTGATGCAGTCATCAAAGGTTTCGCCATCAATAACGATGGTGCAGGGAAAGTGGGGTACACAGCACCCAGCGTGGATGGTCAAAGTGCAGCGATCGCACAAGCACTCGCCTTAGCTGGGATTGAACCGGAAGCGATCGCATATATTGAAACTCACGGAACTGCAACAACTTTAGGCGATCCAATTGAAATTGCCGCTTTAACCCAAGCGTTTCGTACTAGCACTAATAAACGAGGATTTTGTGCGATTGGTTCGGTGAAAACTAACATCGGACATTTGGATGCAGCAGCAGGCGTAACGGGTTTGATCAAAACAGTCCTCGCGCTCAAAAACGAACAAATTCCCCCCAGTTTACATTTTGAACAACCCAATCCTAAAATTAATTTCACCAACAGTCCTTTTTACGTCAATACCAAACTCTCAGAATGGAAAAGAAACGGCACCCCCCGACGCGCGGGTGTGAGTTCTTTCGGGATTGGCGGTACTAATGCCCACGTTATTCTTGAAGAAAGTCCGATAGTAAAACAGCAGGAAACTCCAAAACCAGAGGAGAGAAAACACCACTTATTAATACTCTCGGCTCGAACAAGCTCGGCATTAGCAACAGCAACGGCAAATTTGGCTGCTTACCTGCAACAGCATCCCGATTTAAACTTAGCTGATGTCGCTTACACGCTTCAAGTTGGTCGCCAAATGTTTGAGCATCGCCAGATACTTGTTTGCGAAAATATTGACGATGCAGTTAAGGCGATCTCAACCTTGGATGCTCAACGCATCTTGACTCAAATTAACGAACAGATAAAGCGTCCCATCGCATTTATGTTCTCTGGTCAAGGTTCTCAGTACGTTAATATGGGTCGGGAACTTTACCAGAACCAACCGATATTTAAAGCGCAAATTGATCGCTGTGCAGAATTGCTTAAACCGCACTTAAAACTCGATCTGCGGCACATATTGTACCCCAACGAAGAACAGAGTGAAGCTGCTATTGAGCAACTTAAACAAACTTCCATTACTCAACCTGCACTGTTTGCGATTGAATATGCTTTGGCTCAGTTATGGATGGCGTGGGGCGTGCATCCCCAAGCACTGATCGGTCACAGTATTGGAGAGTATGTAGCTGCCACTATTGCAGGTGTTTTCACCCTAGAAGAAGCGTTAAAGTTAGTAGCAATTCGCGGGCAACTGATGCAACAATTGCCGACGGGAAAAATGCTCTCGATTTCGCTTTCAGAGTCGGAAGTAAAACCGCTGTTGGGAGATGAACTTGCGATCGCTGCCATTAATAGCGATCGCTTGTGCGTGGTTTCCGGTGCAGAACATGCGATCGCTCGCCTACAAGATCGTCTCACCTCACAAAACATCAACTGTCGCCAGTTACATACCTCCCATGCCTTTCATTCTGCGATGATGAATCCCATCCTCGAAACATTCGCAGAAGAGGTGAAAAAAGTTAACCTAAAATCTCCTAAAATTCCGTTTATTTCTAACGTTACCGGGACTTGGATTACCGCAGCAGAAGCAGTTGACCCCAACTATTGGGGTCAACATCTACGACAAACAGTACGCTTCGCAGCAGGTATCGCCGAATTGCTCAAACAGCCAGAGCGCATATTACTAGAAATTGGCCCTGGACGGACGTTGAGTACCTTTGCTAAACAGCATCAGAGTCAGGGACAGATAGTATTAACCTCGATGCGCCATCCCCAAGATTTACAATCGGATCTGGCCTTTTTGCTCAATACTTTAGGTCGGCTTTGGTTGGCTGGCGTGCAGATAGATTGGTCTGCTTTTTATGCCAAAGAACGTCGTTACCGCGTCCCATTACCAACTTATCCATTTGAACGTCAGCGTTACTGGATCGAACCCAAAGAAAAAACTAATAATTCCAGTAATTTGCTCGCCAAAATCAGCAAAAAACCTGACGTTTATGATTGGTTTTACCTACCTTCCTGGAAACGAATTGAACTTTTACAAACCGAACAACCTTTACAACAGTTGTGCTGGTTAGTATTTGTGGATGAATCTGGGCTGGGTTCGCAAATTGTAACCCGGCTGGAACAACAAGGCCACGATGTTGTTACAGTAATGGTGGGAGAACAGTTTAACAGAATTAGCCAGCATCTCTATACAATTAATCCCCAAAACCGGGATGATTGGGAAGCCTTACTCAAGGAACTGCAAATGCTGGGTAAAGTGCCAAATGCAATTGCTCATCTATGGAGTCTCATACCAAACGCGCAGACGCGATCGCCCCAGCAGTTTTTTGAACAATGTCAGCATCTTGGGCTTTACAGTTTGCTTTACTTGACACAAGCGTTAAGTCAACAAAAAATGACTCATCCGCTGCAAATTACAGTCGTAACAAACAACGTACACGACGTAACAGGCGAGGAAAATTTGTGTCCAGAAAAAGCTACAGTGCTAGCAACCTGTAAGGTAATTCCCCAAGAATATCAAAACATCCGCTGCCGAGTTATTGATGTTGCGATTTCCGACGATATTGCAGCGAACAAACTGGCAGACCAACTAATAGTAGAACTAACCGCACAAGCACCAGAAACAATAGTTGCTTACCGAGGAAAACATCGATGGGTGGAAACATTTGAACCAGCGAGGTTGAATCAAACAATTGATGGAACAGCCAAGTTAAGGGAACAAGGAGTTTACTTGATTGCCGGAGCGCTCGGCGATGTTAGTCTGATGTTAGGAGAATATTTGGCGCAAACTGTACGTGCCAAATTAATCTTGATCGAGCATCCAGATTTTCCCGATAGAGACGAATGGGGACAACGCAAAATCCAAGCGATTGAGCAGTTAAGTCCAGAAGTTTTATTTATTGGCGCCGACGTTGCGAATGAAGCACAAATGCAACATGCGATCGCATTAAGCTTAGAGCGCTTTGGCGAGATTCACGGTGTTATTTACGCCGCCGAAAAAAATGACGAAAAATCATTTCGCCCAATTCAACAAACAACCATCAATGAATGCCAATGGCACTTTCAAGCCAAAGCGAATGGACTGTTCGTTTTAGAAAAAGTATTGCAGGGAATCAAGCTTGATTTTTGTGTATTGCAATCTTCTATATCCTCTCTTGTAGGCGGATTCTTTGCCCATTGTGCCGCCAACATCTTTATGGATGCCTTTGTTCGCAAACACAACCAAACCAACTCTATCCCTTGGATAAGTATTAACTGGGAAGGCTGGCAGTTTTGGGAAGAAAGACAAATGACACCGACTGGAACAACAGCAGAATGGGCGCTACTACCTAAAGAAGGTGTAGAAGCTTTTCAAAAGTTTTTATCCATCGGTCAAGTAGAGCGAATAGTTGTTTGCACTACAGATCTGCGAGCTAGAATTAACCAGCAAGAACTAAAATTTATCCGCCAAACAGAACCTTTAAAACAGGCAGATTCTTTGCTCCATCCGAGAGGGAATTTGCCCAATGCTTACGCAGCGCCTAGCAATGAGATTGAGCAAGCGATCGCCAATCTTTGGCAAGAACTACTTGGAATTGAAAAAGTCGGCATTTATGACAACTTTTTCGAGTTGGGAGGACACTCCTTACTTGCCGTCCAGACTGTTTCCCGCATCCGTGAAATTTTCCAAGTAGACTTACCTCTGCGTAACCTAATTTTTGACACTCCTACAGTAGCCGGACTAGCTGAACTCATTGCAGAAAAACAACCTCGACCAGAAGAAATTGACGAAATAGCTCGGCTATTACAAGAAGTAGAAAATCTCTCGCCAGATGAGATCCAAGCCCAACTGGCCAATTAATTAAACTTGAACTTTTTCGACTCGTTGGTTTTAAATCAAATGGATAGCATTGCCAAACGAATTGCAGCCCTTTCACCCGAACAGCGGATTTTGTTTGAACGGCAACTCAAGAAAAAGGGCTTGAATAATCTACAAACTCAAGTAATTCCTAAGAGAAAAGTAGCTAATTGCTTACCGCTGTCTTTTTCACAAGCTAGACTGTGGTTTCTCGACCAGGTGCAGCCTGGTAATCCCTTTTACAATCTTGCTGCGATTGTGCGTCTTGAGGGTTTACTGAACGTAGCGGTTTTAGAGCAAACTTTTAACGAAATTATCAGACGCCATGAAATATTGCGAACTACTTTTCCTACAGTAGAAGGACAACCTATTCAGCTAATTGCCCCTGTTCAGTTTCTCACCATACCAATAACAGATCTGAGAAAATTACCCGCAACCGAACAAGAGCAAGAAATCGATCGCTTGGCAACTCGGCAAGCTCAACAGCCTTTTGATTTGACACAAGCACCCCTGCTGCGAGTGCATCTTTTACAGCTAAGCGAGACAAAACACGCGATGCTTTTAACAATGCACCATATTGTCAGCGATGGTTGGTCGAAAGGCGTGCTAATTCGGGAAGTGGCGGCGCTGTACGAAGCGTTTGCTTCTGGGCGTCCTTCACCACTACCTGAATTGCCGATTCAATATGGCGACTTTGCAATTTGGCAACGAGAGCGATCGCAACCTGAATTATTAGAAAAACAGCTTTCCTACTGGAAACAGCAGCTTAACAACCTGCCCATTTTACACCTGCCCACCGATCGACCCCGACCAACAACCCCCACCTTTGAGGGTGCTTGGGAACCCGTGGTGTTATCGACTACTTTAAAGGAGGCTCTTAACACCCTCAGCCAACAGCAGGGAGTGACGCTATTTATGACCCTGGTGGCGGCATTCAAGATATTGCTGTACCGCTATACAGGATTGGAAGATATAGTTATAGGCTCATCGATCGCTAGTCGCAACCAAGCTGAAATTGAGGGAGCGATCGGGTTTTTCATCAATATGTTAGTCTTGCGGACTAATCTTGCTGAAAATCCCAGTTTTCTCAACTTGCTGAGTCGGGTAAAAGAAGTAACTTTGGGTGCTTACGCGCATCAAGATGTACCGTTTGAAATGCTGGTGGAATTGCAGCAGGAACGCAATTTAACCTACAACCCGCTATTTCAAGTATCGCTGACTTTGAATAATGCCCCAATGCCGCCCTTGCAGGTTGGCAACCTCACCTTGAACGTCCAAGAAATTGACAACAAAACGTCAAAGTTTGATTTATCGCTTTACCTATTCGACACGGCAGAGGGTCTTAATGGTTGGTTTGAATACAGTACAGCATTGTTTGATGCTGCCACAATCCGCCGCATGGTCGGACATTTCCAAACTTTGCTAGAAACCATTATTGCCAACCCGTCTCAGCGCATTTCAAACTTACCAATTTTAACCGCAGCAGAACGGCATAATCTGCTAGTAAAGTGGAATGACACAAAGACAGACTATCCCGATGACCAAGGCGTTCACCAGCTATTTGAGGCACAGGTAGAAGCGACACCAGATGCTGTTGCTGTAGTCTTCCAAAACGAACAACTCACTTATCGGCAACTGAACGAGCGAGCGAATCAACTGGCGCATTACTTGCAAAAACTAGGAGTCGCTCCTAATAGTTTAGTCGGCATTTGTGTAGAGCGATCGCTCGACATGGTAATAGCACTGCTGGGCATTCTCAAAGCAGGTTTTGCCTATGTCCCCCTCGATCCGGCTTATCCTTCCTCCCGCATCGCCTTCATGCTAGAAGATGCCCAAGTAGCCCTTTTAGTAACTCAATCCCAATTAGTCCCAGCATTACCTTCACATAATGCGATCGTTGTCTGTTTGGATACCGACTCCGAACAAATTAACCAGGGCGACGCCCACAATCCTAACAATACATTTACCCCAGAAAACTTAGCCTATGTAATTTATACCTCCGGCTCCACAGGAACACCCAAAGGCGTACAAATTCCCTTTGGTGCATTAGTTAACTTTTTAACTGCGATGCGCCAAACACTAGGGTTAAACGAACAAGATATCCTGCTTGGCGTAACTACTTTGTCGTTTGATATTGCAGCGCTGGAACTGTTTTTACCCTTGATTGTTGGGGCGCGAGTAGCGATCGCCAGCCGCCAAGTAGCTACGGATGGTACTGAGTTATTAAAGCAACTACTTGAAAAAAATATTACGGTGATGCAAGCCACACCCGCTACCTGGAGGCTACTATTAGCAGCCGGATGGCAAGGTAGTCCGGGGTTAAAAATCCTTTGTGGTGGTGAAGCGCTTGATACCAAACTCGCCGATGAATTGCGCTTGAGGGGCGAGCAAGTGTGGAACTTATATGGCCCAACAGAAACTACAATTTGGTCAATTATCGATCGAGTTGAGGCTGGTGCGATCGCAATTGGTCGTCCAATAGGCAATACCCAAATTTATATTCTCGATCCAAATTTACAACCAGTGCCAGTGGGAGTAATAGGAGAACTTTACATCGGCGGTGCAGGTGTAGCAAAAGGATATCTTAACCGTTCTGAATTAACAGCGGAGCGTTTCATTTCAAACCCGTTTGAAATCGGTGATAGTCGGGTGTACAAAACTGGAGATTTAGCGCGTTATCTTCCTAACGGCAATATCGAGTATTTGGGAAGAAGCGATTTTCAAGTAAAACTGCGAGGTTTTAGGATTGAACTGTTAGAAATTGAGGCAACGCTCAATCAACATCCGGAGGTGCGAGAAACTGCGGTTGTACTGCGCGAAGATGAGCCAGGAAATCGACGTTTGGTCGCCTATGTTGTTCCTAAAGCCCCCCTTATGAAGGGGGGGTTGGGGGGATCAGAAACGCCTGAAACCACCCAATTACCTAACACCTGCGTAAATCCAGATCTAGTACCGCAATTGCGTAGTTACTTGCAGGCGAAACTACCAGAATATTTTATTCCTTCCGCTTTTGTAATCCTGGAAACTTTACCCCTAACACCCAACGGTAAAATAGATCGGCGAAGTCTTCCAGCACCCGACACAACAAGACCTGAATTAGAAGCCGTTTATACAGCACCTTCCACTCCTATTGAGAAGGTACTAGCCCAAGTTTGGGCGCAAGTTCTCAATCTGGAAAAAGTAGGTATCCACGACAACTTTTTTGCCTTGGGCGGAGATTCAATCAGAAGTATTCAAATTCTCTATCGCGCTCAAGAACAAGGCTTAAACTTTTCCGTGTCGCAGTTGTTTCAATATCAAACCATTCACAAATTAGCGCAAGAAATTCAACGTCACGAAGCCAACAATGCAAATTGCGAGCAAGTTCAACCCTTCAGTCTCATTACTGTAGCAGACCGAGAGAAGTTATCTAATGATATAGAAGATGCCTATCCCTTGGCTATGCTGCAAACGGGGATGCTTTTCCACAGCGCGTACAGCGTAGACTCTAATGTTTACCACGATGTTTTCAGCTTCCACCTAAAAGCTACTTTCGATTTGCCAGCGTTGCAAGCATCTGTACAACAGTTAGCAACTCGACATCCCGTACTTCGGACTTCATTCGATCTGAGTAATTTTAGCGAACCTTTGCAGTTAGTCCACCCAACAGCGTGTATTCCATTGCAAGTGGAAGATCTTCGCCACCTTGCACCTAACGCGCAAGAGAAAGTTTTGGCTGTCTGGATGGAAAGCGAAAAGTGCCACAAATTTGACTGGACACAGCCACCATTATTACGCTTTCAAGTTCATCGCCTTAGCGAAGAAACATTTCAATTTGCATTGAGTTTTCACCACGCCATTCTCGATGGATGGAGTATGGTATCTCTGCTCAACGAGTTGTTTCATCACTATTTTTATTTGTTGGGAGAACAAATTGATTCCACCTTAGCATCGCCTGCGATCGCATACCGGGAATTTGTGGCGTTGCAGCGACAAGCGATCGCATCCCAAGAACACCGCTGCTTCTGGATGGAAAAGTTGCATTCCAGTACAATCACCCAGCTACCCCGCTGGAATTTTACCGCTCAAAGTACTGGCGTCGCAGCAATTCGAGTGCCAATATCGCCAGAAGTTTCCCACAATCTAAAACAGCTAGCGGTATCGGCAAACGTTCCGCTCAAAAGCGTTTTGCTCGCTGCTCATCTGCGGGTATTAAGCTTGCTCAGCGGACAGTCGGACGTAGTGACGGGACTTTCATCGAATAGCAGACCAGAAACAACCGATGGCGATCGCATATTAGGTTTGTTCCTTAACACCTTACCATTTCGCTTCAAACTAAAAGCAGGCACTTGGCTAGATTTAGTACGGCAAACTTTTGACGCCGAACGAGAATTACTGCCACACCGACGCTATCCCCTACCCCAGATCCAAAGAGATTTAGGTCAACAACGCCTGTTTGAAGTATCCTTTAACTTTACTCACTTTCACATTTCCCAACGTCTTTACAAATTAAGCAGTCTGGAAGTTTTAGGTATCCGCGAATTTGGTTTCACAGACTTTGTTTTGTTAGCCAACTTTAGTTTAGACGTGAACTCATCCCAAATTCAACTTTCAGTAAATTGCAAAATCTGCCACGATCAAGCAGAAGAAATTGGTAGCTGCTATGCCCAAATCCTCGCAGCAATGGCTAAAAATCCCCAGGAATCCTCCCAACATTTTGACCCGAACCCACACAAAGAAATGCAACGCCAGAAACTAACAACCATCAAGCGCAAACTTATTGTTGAAACAGGAAGATAAATCACGATATCAAATACGTTTATATCTGAGATTTTGTCAGGTAGTATCGGTGCTGTATAAGCCGGGGCGGGTTTATAAAATTGATCTGTTAGCGTCATAAATTTTTGGTAAAACCCGCCCCTACACAACCTGAAAATATACACTACCGAGCCAACCAGAACCTTTTCTCTTCCTCTGCGTCCTCTGCGTCTTTTGCGGTTCAATCATTCAGAAACAATATGAAACCTCTCAACTTAAACCCCGCCCGACGAAAACCCATCAGCCTATCATCATCCGAATTAGTTAAATCAAACTTCATTTACCCAGAAAAACCTTTGCCATTGGTGCTAGAGCCTGCTATCGATGGGGTCAAGCTACTAACTTGGATCGCTAGCAATCGAGAATGGCTGGAAACACAACTATTGAAATACGGCGGCATTCTGTTTCGGAATTTCCAGATCGATGGAATAGGAGAGTTTGAGCAGTGCATTAAGACAATTTCTGGAAACTTGCTAGACTACTCTTATCGTTCAACACCGCGCCACCAAATTAGCGGCAAAATATACACTTCAACTGAATACCCTGCCACTCAATCTATACCCCTGCACAACGAGATGGCTTACTCCCGCAACTGGCCTCTGAAAATCTGGTTTTTTTGCCTCAAATCTGCCGAACAAGGCGGCGAAACCCCCATTGCTGACAGTCGGAAAATTTTTGAACGCATTCCAGCAGAAATCAAAGAAAAATTTATGGAAAAAAAGGTGATGTATGTGCGAAACTATGATGACAAACTAGACCTTTCATGGCATAATGTTTTTCAGACAACTAACAAATCAGAAGTAGAGAATTATTGCCGTCAAGCTGAAATTGAGTTGGCTTGGACTAGCGAGGATAGTTTAACAACACGTCAAGTCTGTCAAGCTGTAGCCGCCCATCCAAAAACTGGTGAAATGGTGTGGTTTAACCAAGCTCATTTGTTCCATGTATCCAGCTTGAAATCGGAAATACGCGAATCATTGCTGGCAGCGTTTAAAGAGGAAGAATTGCCGCGCAATGCTTATTACGGTGATGGCTCTCCGATTGAGACTGCTGTATTAGATGAAATTCGGGAAATTTATCAGCAGGAAGCGATAATTTTTCCTTGGCAAGATGGGGATGTATTGATGTTAGACAATATGCTCGCATCCCACGGTCGTCAACCATTTACGGGTTCGAGAAAAGTTGTAGTTGGGATGGCTGAAACTAACATTTTTTAAAATATTTAGCGTCAGAAAAGGAAGAGAAAAATATGCAAAAGCGAGTTATAGAAGGGTTTCAACTTTCACCGCAGCAGAAGCATTTGTGGCTGTTGCAGCAAGCTAGTTATAACCAGCATTACCGGGTTGGATGTGCTATTTATATTGAGGGAAAACTGAAAAAAAATATTTGGGAATCTGCTTTACAGCATGTCGTAGATAGATATGAAATTTTCCGCACTATTTTTTGCTTTTTAGACGGGATGACGATGCCGCTTCAAGTCATCAACGAGTCAAGTAAAGTAGCATTCAATTATCGCGATATTAGTCATTTAAATAGCCAAGAGCAATCGGAAAAAATCGAGGAAATAATCGAGGATAATCGGCGGAAATATTTTGATTTTCAACAAAGTCCATTTGGGGAAATTTCGCTAGTTATTCTTTCAGCAGAAAAGCATTTATTACCGATATGCTTGCCTGCATTATATGCCGATAGGGTAACTCTTAAAAATCTAGCGATCGCAATTAGCAATGCTTACGCAGCTTGCTTGCAGGGGGAAGATCTATCTGACGAACCATTGCAGTATGTCGATATCGCTGAATGGCAAAATGAACTATTTGAAGGAGAGTCAGCAGCAGTTGGAACTTCCTATTGGCGTCAGCAGGAACTTTCTGGATTTTTTAATCTGAAACTTCCTTATGAAAATCGTTTGGAAAAAGGGAATTTTAACCCTCAAGTTTATCGTTTAAACCTCCCTGGTAGTTCGGGAAAAATCAAAGCGATCGCTCAAAAATATAACAGTTCAATTTCCGCAATAATGCTAACTATCTGGCAGATTATTCTCTGGCGAATTACCGGAAATTCAGACATTACAATTGGCGTCTGTTACGATGGTCGCACCCATGAAGAGTTAGAATCAGCACTAGGTTTATTTGCCAAATATTTACCGCTGACAGGTCATTTAGAAGCCAACCTTCAATTCAGCCAAACTGTGCAGCAGATTGAAGCATCAATGCGGGAAGCTTCCCAATGGCAAGAATATTTTGCCTGGGCGGAAGTCATGCAGAAGCATAGGGTAAAAATAAATGCTAATAATAATCCTGTTTGTTTCGATTTTGAACAACTGCCTTTTAAAGTTTCTGGTGCTGACGTATCGTTTTCAATTGAAGAGAGTTACGCTTGTTTGGAGCGGTTTAAAATCAAACTTTCCTGCATTAGTAGGGAGGATGGTATAGTTGCAGATTTTCATTATGATTACAACTATTTTAAACCAGAAGATATTGAGGAATTGGCAATTCAATATCAGACATTGTTAGAGAACGCAATTGAAAAACCAGAGGAGGCGATCGCAACGCTTCAAATCCTCAAACCAGGCGACCTTTATCAACTGCTAGTCGAGTTTAACCAAAACCAAAAACCTCAAACCGAATCTTGTATTCACCACTTATTTGAAGCACAAGTTGCAGAGACACCTGACAATATTGCAGTTGTCGCAGAGGAGGAGCAACTAACCTACGCCGAACTTAACGCACGAGCCAATCAACTCGCTCGTCACCTACAGCATTTAGGCGTAAAACCAGAAGTTTTGGTAGGAATTTGTCTCGAACGCTCCCTGAATCTAATTGTGGCATTGCTGGGCATTTTAAAAGCTGGTGGAGCATATCTCCCACTAGATCCAGAACTACCAAAACAGCGTTTAGGTTTTATGTTGGAGGATGCGCGGGTATCGGTACTGTTGACACAACAGAAATTAGTCGCAATTCTGCCAGATTATGCAACGCAAGTAGTGCAACTAGACACTGACTGGGATGCAATCTCACAAGAAAGCAACGAAAATTTAAACAGCGAAACCAAGCCTGAAAATTTAGCATACGTTATCTACACCTCTGGCTCAACAGGTCAGCCCAAAGGCGTCGCAATTGAGCATCGACAACTCATCAACTACCTCAACGGTATCTTGGAAAAACTCGATCTTCCTGCGGGTGTCAGCTTTGCGACTGTTTCCACCTTTGCAGCAGACTTAGGCAACACGGCTATTTTTCCCGCCTTATGTACGGGAGGATCTCTTCATATAATTTCCCAAGAAAGAGCCTGGGATGCCAAAGCTATTGCAGAATACTGTCGCCGCCATCCAATCGACTGTCTGAAGATCGTTCCTTCCCACCTAGCAGCTTTGCTGACATCTTCCTATGGCGAACAAATTTTACCCCGGCAGCGATTAGTTTTGGGGGGGGAAGCTGTTAGATGGAAGTTAATCGAGCAGATTCGCAAGTACGCTCCTAATTGCCGAATTCTTAACCACTACGGCCCTACAGAAACCACCGTAGGCGTGTTGACCTTTGAGGTAGAAAATATTTTAACAAGCGATGCACAGACGGTTCCCATCGGTCGTCCAATTGCTAACGCACAGATTTACTTGCTCGATCGGTACGGACAGCCAGTTCCGATTGGCGTACCGGGGGAATTGCACATTGGTGGTGCTAGCGTAGCTAGAGGTTATTTAAATCAGCCCGAACTAACTGCCGAGAAATTTAAGGTATTAGATTTTAATTTGGGGGGTACGAATTCTGACCAAGAAGACGCGGCTGGGGAGGACGCGGAGAGGGGGAGACAAGGGAGAGCGGAGAGTTTTGTAAAGCCATCCCCGCGTCTGGGTGTCCCCGTGTCCCCGCGTCCTCTTCAAGAACAACCTAATAATTTAAAATCAGGTCGCCTCTACAAAACAGGCGATTTAGCTCGCTACATGCCAGACGGAAACATTGAGTTTTTGGGGCGGATCGATCATCAAGTAAAAATTCGCGGTTTCCGCATCGAACTTACTGAAATTGAAGTTGTACTACGCGAGCATCCAGCGATTCGGGAAGCTGTTATTTTAGGGCGAGAAGATGAAGCGGGTAACAAGCGTTTGGTTGCTTATATAGTTTTCAACCAAAATACATTTGCTACAACTAACCAATTGCGTCAATTCCTTCAGGAGAAGTTGCCAGAGTACATGATACCGTCTGCGTTTGTGCGGCTAAAAACTTTGCCGCTGTCGCCTAACGGTAAGGTGGATATTCAAGCACTACCAGCACCAGACACATCGAGATCCGATGAAGAAACTTTTGTCGCACCTCGTACCCCCGTTGAGGAAGTATTAGCTAAGATTTGGGCGCAAGTTTTAGGACTCAAACAAGTCGGCATTCACGATAATTTTTTCGAGTTGGGCGGAGACTCTATTTTCAGTATGCAGATCGTTGCTAGAGCCAATCAAGCAGGCGTGCAACTCACTCCCAAGCAGATGTTTGAGTACCCAACGATCGCACAATTAGCAGCAAATGCCCGCACCACAACTTCGCCGAATGCAACTGTGGTTCAAGCTGAGCAAGATTTGGTCACAGGAGAAGTATCCCTGACACCGATTCAACATTGGTTCTTTGAGCAAAATCTTCCCGATGTTCATCACTGGAACCAAACTATTGTGCTAGAAGTGCGACAATCTCTCGATCCAAAGTTATTAGAACGAGTAGTAGAGCATTTATTGCAACACCACGATGCACTGCGTCTGCGATTTGTGCAAATTGAGTCTGGCTGGCAGCAATTTCTGAGCAACGCTGATGGGGAAGAAATACCATTTTCCTATGTAGATTTATCGGCATTGCCAGAAACTCAACAAAAAGCTGCAATGGAAGCAACGGCATCCCAATTGCAAGCAAGTTTGAATTTATCACAAGGGCCGCTGGTGCGGGTAGCTTTGTTTAATTTAGGCGATCGCAAGCCTACTCGCCTGCTTTTAACAATTCACCACTTGGCTGTAGATGGCGTTTCTTGGCGGATTTTGTTGGAAGACTTTGAGATCGCTTACCAACAACTCAGCCGGGGTGAAACTATTAAGTTATCGCCCAAAACAACCTCGTTTAAGCAGTGGTCTGAAAGTTTGCACCAGTATGCTCTCTCAGCACAATTGGATCGAGAGCAAAAGTACTGGGTTAGTTGTTTCTGTCAGCAAGAAACCCGCTTACCAGTGGACTTGGCAAACGGAATTAATACGGTTGCGTCGGCTCGCACCGTGTCGGTTAATCTTAGTGTGGAAGAAACCCGCGCCTTGCTGCGAGGCGGGATCGAAGACGCATCGCTCGCCGCCCTATTGCAAGTTTTTTCCCGGTGGACAGGTTCGCAAATGTTGCTGGTAGATTTAGAGGGTCACGGGCGGGAAGACGTTGTGGAAAATGTAGATTTGTCGCGTACAGTCGGCTGGTTTACTACTATCTTCCCAGTGGTATTAAAGTTGGGCGAATCTACTCGGAAAGAAGAGGTATTAAAAGCAGTAAAAGAGCAATTGCGTGCTATTCCCCATCGAGGTATCGGCTACTCTGTGCTGCGCTATCTCAGCAATGCCGAACAACTGCAAACCTTGCCAAAGGCAGAGGTAAGATTTAATTATTTGGGTCAATCAGACCAGGTATTTCAGAATTCGTCTTTATTCCAACTGGCGCCAGAATCTATCGGCGCCGATCGTAGCTTGCGGGGAAATCGCAGCTATCTGTTAGATATTAACGCCATTGTTGTCGCAGGTCGGCTGCAATTCGATTGGACGTACAGCGAACAAATTCATAGTCGAGATAGGATTGAGAATTTAGCCTTGGAGTTTGTGGCGGTAATGCGATCGCTCATTCTCCAATCTCATTCCCCCGATGCAGCAAGCTACACCACAACTGATTTCCCGAAAGCACGCTTAAGCCAAACAGCCCTCAATTTGCTGCTTACCCAAATCAAATCTCAACCGCAAAACATCGAAGATATTTATCCCCTATCGCCAGCACAGCAAGGCATTTTATTTCACAGTTTGTACGATCCCAAAGCAGGGATGTATTTCGTACAAATGAGCTATGTCTTGCATTGCAATCTGAATGTTTCTGCCTTTGAGCAAGCTTGGCAGCAAATTATAGATCGACATGCGGTTTTGCGGACTTCTTTCCATTGGGAAAACCTGGATCGATCGCTACAAATAGTTTATCGGCAAGTCCAACTACCTCTAGAACAGTACGATTGGCGCTTAATTACACCCAGCGAACAACAACAGCAAATCGAAGCGTTTCTACAGGCAGATCGAGAGCAAGACTTCGATTTTTCCCAAGCACCGCTGATGCGCTTGACGCTGATCCGCCTAGACGATAATACCTACCAATTTGTCTGGAGCAAACACCATTTAATTTTAGATGGTTGGTCTACCGCATTAATTCTTAAAGAAGTGCTGGATGCTTACACAGCGCTGTCTCAAGGTCAAGATTTTCTCTCAGTTCGTTGTCGTTCCTACGGAGACTATATTGCTTGGCTACAGCAGCAAGATTTATCTGTTGCCGAAACATTCTGGAGACAGTTACTTAAAGGTTTTACTGCTCCCACAATGTTAAATGGACTTCTGCAAAAAACAAACTCTTTGACAGGCGAGACGCCTATCCCACAAGAGATATGGTCGAACTCTAATGTAGGCGGAAATTTGGGCGATGAAGTAAAGGGTAACGGTAAGCAGCAAATCCAGCTATCGGAAACAACAACAACAGCACTTTATTCTTTAGCTCGAAAGCATCAACTGACGCTTAATACCCTGATACAGGGGACGTGGGCGCTGCTTTTAAGTCGTTATAGCGGGGAATCAGATGTTGTTTTTGGAGCCACTGTTTCTGGTCGTCCGGCGGAATTAGCAGAAACCGAATCTATGGTAGGACTTTTTATCAATACTCTACCCGTGCGCGTACAAGTCGATCGCGATCAATTTTTAATACCTTGGCTGCGCGAAATTCAGGCTCAACAATCTGAGGCACGGCAATATGAATATAGTCCTTTAGTGGAAGTTCACCGATGGAGTGACGTACCGCGAGGCGTGCCTTTGTTCGAGACTCTCGTCATCTTTGAGAACTATCCTGTAGATTCTTCTTTACCCCAATACAGAGAGATTCTGGGAGTGCGCGAGATTGCAGTTGTTGAACAAACAAATTATCCTTTGACGCTGATAGTCGAAGTAGGTTCGCAAGTGTCGCTACAAATTTTGTGCGATCGCACCCGCTTTGATAGCGCTACGATTAGCCGAATGCTGGGTCATTTCCAAACTTTGCTAGAAGGCATGATGACCGATCTGGATCGGCGTCTGTCGCAATTGCCCCTGTTAACAGAATCTGAGCGACAACAGGTATTAGTTGATTGGAATAACACCAAAATAGATTACCCGCATTTATGCCTGCATCAGCTATTTGAGGCGCAGGTGGAACGCACTCCCGATTCTGTGGCGGTGGTGTTTGAAGACCAACAACTCACTTATAGCCAACTTAATCAAAAAGCTAATCTTTTAGCACATCATCTGATAAAATTAGGAGTCAAGCCTAATAGTTTGGTCGGCATTTGTGTAGAGCGATCGCTCGACATGGTAATAGCACTGCTGGGCATTCTCAAAGCAGGTTCGGCCTATGTCCCCCTAGATCCAGCCTACCCAAAATCGCGCATTGCCTTCATGCTAGAAGATGCCCAAGTATCCCTTTTAGTAACTCAATCGCAATTAGTCCCAGCATTACCTTTACATAATGCGATCGCTGTCTGTTTGGATACCGACTCCGAACAAATTAACCAGAACGACGCCCACAATCCCAACAGTACCGTTACCCCAGACAACTTAGCCTATGTAATTTATACCTCGGGTTCGACAGGAACACCCAAAGGCGTGCAAATACCCCATAGCGCATTAGTTAACTTTTTAACTGCGATGCGTCAATCGCCAGGATTGAGCGAAAAAGATATTCTGCTGAGTGTGACTACTTTATCGTTTGATATTGCCGCGTTGGAGATATTCTTACCGTTGATAGTAGGAGCGCGTTTAGCGATCGCCAGCCGCCAAGTTGCTACCGATGGTACTGAGTTATTAAAGCAACTGCAAGATTTGGGCGTGACAGTAATGCAAGCCACACCCGCTACATGGAGGCTACTATTAGCAGCCGGATGGCAAAATAGTCCGGGGTTAAAAATACTTTGTGGTGGGGAAGCGATCGAGCCAAAACTCGCTAATGAATTGCTCTTGAGGGGCGAGCAAGTGTGGAATTTATACGGCCCAACAGAAACAACAATTTGGTCAGTTATCGATCGAGTTTCACCGTCGGATAGTGTAATTTCGATTGGTCGTCCAATTGCCAATACGCAAATTTATATCCTCGACCCAGATTTAAAACCAGTGCCAGTGGGAGTAATAGGAGAACTTTACATTGGTGGTGCAGGTGTAGCAAAAGGATATCTCAATCGGCCTGATTTAACAGTTGAGCGTTTTATTTCCCATCCGTTTGAAGTCGGTGATAGTCGAGTATACAAAACTGGAGATTTGGCGCGTTATCTTCCTGATGGCAGAATCGAGTATTTGGGGCGGAGAGATTTTCAGGTAAAATTGCGGGGAAGGAGGATTGAATTATTAGAGATTGAGGCGAAACTTAATACTCATCCAGAGGTGGGTGAGAGCGTGGTTGTACTGAGAGAGGATGAGCCGGGTAATAAGCGTTTAGTGGCGTATATTGTCTCTAAATCGGTGAATTTAAAATCGGGGGAATTGCGCCGTTACTTAGAAGAATTGCTGCCCGATTATATGGTGCCAAATGCGTTTGTGATGCTGGAAGTTTTACCTTTAACGCCTAATGGTAAAGTGGATAGGCGCAGTCTTCCGACACCTGAAACAAGTAGACCTGAGTTAGAAAAACTATTTGCGCCTCCCCGCACAGCAGTAGAAGAAGAAATAGCCAAAATCTGGGCTGAAGTTCTTAATATCGAGCAAGTAGGCATCCACGACAACTTTTTTGATTTGGGAGGACATTCGCTACTAGCCACCCAAGCAATTTCTCGGCTACGGGCTGCATTCAATGTTGAGTTGCCCTTACGCCAACTGTTTGAATCTCCTACTGTAGCCGAATTAGCTGTAGCGATCGCACAAAACCTGATCGAGCAAGCTGATGATGAAATGCTGACTCAGATGTTAGCAGAACTAGAGCAGCTATCCGAACAAGAAATTCACCAAGTAAATCAATGAGCAACAATAACGAACGCATCGCCGCACTTTCTCCCGAAAAACGCCAGATGCTTGTACAACAGCTTTATCAGAAAACAGCAAAAGTCACGCGATCGCGCAGCGTGCCAAATGGCACATCGCCAATTACACCCCAAAATCGAGACGTTAACTGTTTTCCCTTATCTTTTGCACAAGCTAGGTTGTGGTTTCTCGACCAGTTAGAACCGGGCAAACCTTTCTATAACATTTCCAGTGCTTTGCTACTAAAAGGCAGTCTCAATCTTGCGGCACTTGAACAAAGTCTCAACGAGGTTATCAGGCGGCATGAAATTTTAAGGACTAGCTTTGCCACAGTAGATGGACAACCCGTTCAGGTGATTGAGCCAAACTTAAAATTGACTTTGAACGTGCAAGATTTGCGACAACTTCCCCCAATTGAGCAGCAACAAACGGTACAGCAATTAATCGCCCAGTCAGCCAACCAACCGTTTGATTTAACGCAGTTGCCGTTGCTGCGGGTTAGCTTACTGCATGTGGGCGAATCAGAATACGTAATGCTGCTCGTAATGCACCATATCATTTCGGATGGTTGGTCAATGGGGGTATTGATCCGCGAGATGGTAGCGCTTTATAAAGCTTATGGCGCTGGAAAACCTTCACCGCTTGCGGAAGTGACGATTCAGTATGCAGACTTTGCTGTTTGGCAGCGATCGCAAAAGGAAGCGATCGCTTCTCAAATAACTTATTGGAAACAACAATTAAGCGGCAATTTACCCGTTCTCCAACTTCCCACAGACCGACCTCGACCCCCAGTTCAAACCTTTAAAGGAGCGCGGCAATCTTTATTATTAACCAAAAATTTAACCCCAGCGCTGAAAAAACTCAGCCAGCAGGAAAACGCTACCTTGTTCGTAACGCTACTAGCAGCGTTCCAAACATTGTTATACCGATATACAAATCAAGCAGATATCTGCGTCGGTTCGCCAATTGCTAATCGCAACCGAGTTGAAATTGAGGGGTCTCTCGGGGTATTTGTAAACACTTTGGTGCTGCGTACCGATCTTGCGGGTAATCCCACTTTTCGGGAACTGCTGGGTCGAGTGCGCGAAGTTGCATTAGCAGCTTATAGTCACCAAGATTTACCGTTTGAGAAGCTAGTAGAGGAATTACAGCCGCAACGGGATTTGAGTCGAAATCCACTGTTTCAGGTGATGTTCGCGCTTCAGAATGCCCCCATGCCAGAGATTGCGTTAGAAGGATTGACTATCGATACTTTAAACGTTGAAACTAACAGGGCGCAGTTCGATTTAAGCTTGGCAATCGTGGAGAATTCACAAGGAGCGATCGCGGAGGTAGAATACAGCACCGATTTGTTTGAAGCCGCCACGATTGCCCGAATGCTAAAGCATTTTGAAACCTTGCTAGAAGGTATTGTTGCTAATCCGGATCGGTGTTTATCAGATTTACCAATTTTAACTGCGTCAGAACGACAACAATTGCTGGTAGATTGGAATGACACGTTTGCAGATTATCCCAAAGACTGCTGCATTCATCAGTTATTTGAAGCCCAAGTAGAGCAGACGCCCGACGCTGTTGCTGCAATCTTTGATGCCCAAACCTTGACTTATTGCCAGCTAAATGCTAAGGCAAATCAATTGGCGCACTATCTGCGTTCCTTGGGAGTGAAACCAGAACAACTGGTGGGGGTGTGTGTAGAGCGATCGCTAGAAATGATGGTAGGAATTCTTGGCATCCTAAAAGCTGGTGGGGCTTACTTACCCTTAGATTCTTCCTACCCTTCAGAAAGGTTAGCCTTTATGTTGGAGGATGCTCGGATAGGTATACTGCTGACTCAACAGCACTTAATAGAAAAACTGCCTCAATCAAGAGTGAAAATCGCGTGTTTGGATACAGATTGGGAAGAAATTTCTCAGCACAGCCAAGAGAATCCTCATACCAATGTAACTGCGGAAAACCTAGCTTATGTTATCTATACTTCGGGTTCTACAGGGACACCCAAAGGCGTTGAAATCACCCACCAAGACTTAACAAACCATAGTATTGCCGTTGCCAAAGCGTATCAACTTCAAAGTAGCGATCGCATTCTCCAATTCGGTTCTATTAGCTTCGATGTTTCGGCAGAAGAAATTTTTCCCTCCTGGTTAAGCGGCGCGACAGTTGTTATCCGACCAGAAGAAATTCTAGATTTTGCCAACTTCGGGCAATTTTTGGCGCAAGAAAAAGTTACCGTTGTCAATTTACCAACTACCTATTGGCACGAGTGGGTGTCTTATCTTGTCGATTCAAAAACCGAATTACCTCCCACACTTCGTTTAGCGATTGTAGGAACCGAAGCCGTACAACCAGAACAACTGGTTATTTGGGAAAAACAGGTAGGGAATCGCGTTCGCTGGATTAATGCTTACGGCCCAACCGAAGCGACAATCGGTGTCACGCTTTATGAATTAACTACCTCGGATCGACAACTTTCCTGCGTGCCTATTGGTCGTCCTATTGCTAACACGCAAATTTATATCCTCGACTCTCATTTGCAACCAGTTCCCATCGGCGTCACTGGTGAAATTTATATCGGCGGCGATAGCTTATCTAGAGGGTATCTCAATCGTCCGTATCTGACAGCCGAAAAGTTTATATTAAACCCCTTTGAGAGAGCTAATTCCCAATCTCTAAAACCAAGTCGCTTGTACAAAACCGGGGATTTGGCTCGCTATCTTCCCGATGGAAATATCCAGTTGATCGGACGCATCGACTCGCAAGTGAAAATTCGTGGCTTCCGCATTGAATTAGGAGAGATTGAAACAATTTTAAAACAACATCCTGCGGTTCGAGATGCGGTAGTTTTAGCCCAAGAAGAAAGCGAAAAGCCGAATCATAAACGGTTGGTAGCTTATATTGTCGCCAAAGAAACAGCAACCACAACGGTTGAAATGCGAGATTTATTAACAAAAAAACTGCCCAATTACATGGTGCCGTCCGGTTTTGTAATCCTGGAGATCTTACCGCTGTTACCCAACGGTAAGGTGGATAGGAACGCTCTGTTGCATTTGAATTTGACGCCGCATGAACCGGAAACAAAATTTGTCGAACCTTCCACAACCATCGAGGGGGTGTTAGCGAAAATATGGGCTGAAGTTCTTCGCATTGAACAGGTAGGAATTCACGATAATTTCTTTGAATTGGGTGGAGATTCGATTCTCAGCATTCAAGCGATCGCTAGAGCCAACAAAGCAGGTTTGCGGCTAACTCCCAAGCAACTATTCGAGCATCAAACTATTGCTGAATTGGCAGCCGTAGCAAGCACAATCCAGACTACAGAGGCACAACAAGGTTTGGTGACGGGAGAGGTACATCTAACGCCGATTCAGCACTGGTTTTTCCAACAAAATCTGCCACAACCGCATCATTTTAACCAAGCTGTGCTGTTGCAAGTCGAGCAAAATTGCGACTTGGCTTTGTTACAGCAGACAATACAGCAGTTGGTATTACACCACGATGCACTTCGCCTGCGCTTTGTGCAAACAGAGTTTGGTTGGAAGCAGGAGATCGCCAATCCTGATGCAGAAGTGCCATTGACGCGGTTGGATTTTTCCGCACTACCAGAGGTAGAACAAATAGCAGCCTTAGAAGCAGCTATTAATGAATTGCAGTCGAGTCTTAACTTGTCAGTTGGACCGTTGATCCGAGTTGCTTATTTCGACTTTGGTGTTGACAAACCGAGTCGCCTGCTGTTCGTCATTCACCACTTAGCAATTGATGGCGTTTCTTGGCGAATTTTATTAGAAGACTTGAGTCGGGGTGAGGCGATCGATTTACCACCCAAGACAACTTCCTTCCAGCAGTGGTCTAACTGTCTTCAAGAATATGCACGCTCAGCCAGTTTACAACAAGAGCAAAACTATTGGCTAACCGAGTCTCGCAGTTTAGTTTCTCGTTTACCTGTGGACTATCCAGAGGGCGATAATACCGTTGCTTCTGCGGATCGAGTAGCGATCGCACTCAACGCAGAACAAACCCAAGCCTTACTACAAGAAGTTCCCAAAGCTTATAACACCCAGATTAACGATGTGTTACTTGCAGCGCTGGTTATGGCTTTTGCTAAATGGACGGGCGATCGCTCTCTTTTAGTAGACCTGGAAAGTCACGGACGGGAACAAATTTTTGACAATCTAGACTTATCGCGCACCGTAGGTTGGTTTACAAGTGTGTTTCCCATAATTTTAAACCAAGAATCCAATCCGAGAGAAACTTTGAAAGCAGTTAAAGAACAACTGCGCGGCGTTCCCAATCGGGGAATTGGTTATGGAATTTTGCGCTATCTCGGCGATAATAAAATTGCCGAACAACTGAAAAATTTGCCCCAAGCTGAAGTTATTTTCAACTATTTAGGTCAGTTTGATCGGACACTTTCTGAGTCTTCTTTGTTTAGCTTTGCGAGGGAATCTACTGGTAATAGCCGCAGTTTGCAAGGTACGCGGAGTCATTTATTTGAAATTGACGGATTGGTGAATGGGGGACAGCTATCGCTGTCGTGGACGTACAGCAAAAATCTTTACCAAAAAGCCACAGTTGAGTACTTAGCTCAAACCTATCTGGAAGTGTTGCGGGAATTGATTGTTCACTGTCAATCACCCGATGCGGGTGGTTACACTCCTTCAGATTTTCCTGATGTCGATCTTAACCAAGAACAACTTGAAAATCTGCTTGCAGAAATAGGCGCTAGTTAACGGGAGTATGTGATGAAGAATAAAAACATTGAAGCTATTTATCCGCTTTCTGCGCCGCAACAGGGGATGCTGTTCGAGACTTTATACGGTTTAGAGTCAGGAATGCACGTTGAGCAGTTTACCTGCACTTTACGCGGAAATATTAATATTTCGGCGTTTAAGCAGGGCTGGGAACGGATTGTGGAACGGCATTCTGTTTTGAGAACAGGTTTTGTTTGGAAAGAGCAACAGCAGCCACTGCAAGTTGTGCTGCGGCGAGTGGAAGTACCTTTTGAGCAGCAAGATTGGCGCGGATATCAATTGCTTGAACAACAGGAGCAATTAGCAGGTTATTTGAGGAGCGATCGCACTCGCAATTTTAATCTATCCCAGCCACCCCTGATGCGTCTGGCACTTTTTCATCTAGCTTTAGATACCTATCAATTTGTTTGGACTCACCATCATATCCTAATGGACGGTTGGTGCGGCGCTTTAGTAATTAAAGAATTCCTTTCTTTTTACCAAGCTTTTAGTAAAAATCGCCCTCTACAGCTAGAGCCTGTTTGTTCCTACAGTAAGTACATCGCATGGCTGAAAAAACAGGATTTATCTCAAATAGAAACATTTTGGCAAAAAACGCTACAGGGTTTCGTCAAACCAACCCCCCTGGGTAAAATAAATCAGCAGGCTGAGTTTCCTACTTCTGCTTTGGAGGCTGAGTTTCCTACTCCTTGTTTGGAGGCTGAGCCTCCTACTCCTCATTCCCAGGCTGAGCCTGGGAACGAGAAAGAGCGGTATGGGGAAGAAAGTAGGTTTTTACCAGCACAAATTACAGCAGCTTTAAAGTCTTTAGCCAAAGCTAACCGCCTAACTTTGAACACCATCGTTCAAGGAATATGGGCGCTGCTTCTGAGCCGCTATAGCGGTGAAAAAGATGTAGTTTTTGGGATTACTGTCTCCGGGCGTCCGCCAGATTTACCCGGTATTGAATCGATGGTAGGGCTATTTATTAATACCTTACCTCTAAGAGTCAAAATCGCTCCTCAAACAAAGCTATTGTTCTGGCTCCAAGATATTCAAACTGATAACTTTGCTCTTCGGCAATACGAACACAGCCACGGAGGGCAAATTCACGAATGGAGCGGAGTGCCTGGTTTTTTACCACTGTTTGAAAGCATTTTAGTGTTCGAGAATTATCCGGTCGATTTAGCGATACTCCAAGCGGAAGATTTCAGCATCAATATCAGTAATTCTCGCTCTATTGGGGCGCAAACCAAATATGCCCTTACCTTACTGGTAACTGCTGACTCAACGGTGCAATTGAAATTTGTCTACGACCGCCGCCGCTTTGAGAGTGCTGACATCAAGTTGATTCTGGAGCATTTTTTAGTTTTGCTTAATACCATTGTTTCCGAGTTTGAACTAGGAATGAATAGCACCTACTTTAGACCGGAGGCTCTGCCTCCTACTCCTCGTTCCCAGGCTCAGCCTGGGAACGAGATCCTAGAGGCTCCGCCTCGCTTAAACGAGATAGTAGAGGCTCCGGCTCGCTTAAACGAGATAGTAGAGGCTCCGCCTCGCGGTAGTAAGTGCCATTTGGAACTAGGAATGCTTTTAGATAAAATACCGACAGACCAAATCCCAAAAGTCAGACCACTGAAGATAAGCGATCGCTCTACTTCCAAACAAGTTTATCCAGCTTTGCGTACACCAGTTGAAGAAGTAGTGGCAGGAATTTGGACTCAAATACTTGGTCTAAATCAAGTTAGTATCGACGACAACTTCTTCGAGTTGGGGGGACACTCGCTGCTAGCAACTCAAGTCATTTCCCGCTTACGGGAAGCCTTTAAAGTAGAAATCCCGCTCTCTTATTTATTTGAGTCGCCAACAATTGCCAAACTAGCCTCTAAAATTGAAGCGAAAATGAAGGCTGGATTGGGATTAATCGCTCCACCCATAGTGCCTGTAGCGCGGGATGAAAACCTGCCTCTCTCCTTTGCCCAACAGCGACTTTGGTTTCTCGATCGCTTAAATCCGGGCAACATTACCTACAATATTCCCAGTGCAGTTAGGTTAACCGGGTCGCTCAATTTGACCGCACTTGAACGCAGCCTCAACGAAGTTTTTAGGCGTCACGAAGCCTTACGAACCTACTTTGTTGAACTAGACGGACAGCCGATGCAAAAAATTGCTCCCCCTGCAACTTTCACCCTCCCCATCGTTGACCTGCGCGAGTTGCCGTCTGTGCAACGAGAACAAAAAGCACAAAACTTGGCTGTTGAGGAAGCTGAAAAACCCTTCGACCTAGCACGAGGGCCATTGTTACGAATCGTTTTGTTGCAACTTGACGAGACAGAATACGTACTGCTGTTGACGATGCACCATATCGTCTCCGATCTCTGGTCAGCGGCAATACTCATCCGCGAACTGGCAGCGCTTTATCAAGCTTTTTGCAATAACTTGCCTTCACCGCTGTCGGAACTGCCCATCCAGTACGCAGACTTTGCAGTTTGGCAGCGGCAATGGATGCAAGGTGAGGTACTTGCAACTGAGCAAACTTATTGGAAGCAACAGCTAAGCGGCGCTTTGACCGTACTCAAATTACCCGCCGACAAACCTCGACCTTTGCAGCCAACTTCTGAGGGGAAAATGCTGCCGTTGGTGTTGCCCAAAGAATTGAGCGAGGCGCTGAAGTCATTAAGCCAGCGCGAGGGCGTTACTATTTTTATGAGTTTGCTAGCGGCTTTTAATGCGCTGCTTTACTGCTATACCCAGCAGGATGACATTCTTGTAGGTTCGCCAATTGCCAACCGAAATCGACGTGAAATTGAAGGACTAATTGGATTTTTTATCAATACTTTAGTTCTGCGAACTGACCTTTCCGGCAACCCCAGTTTTCGAGAGTTACTCAGTCGGGTGCGTCAAGTCACGTTAGGAGCTTATGCACACCAAGATTTACCTTTCGAGAAGTTGGTAGGGGAATTGCAAATAGAACGAGACTTAGACAGTAACCCGCTGTTTCAAGTCTGGTTCACCCTGCAAAATAGTTCGACGGTGGATGTTTCTCTACCCGATTTAACTCTTAACTCGTTCGAGGTTAAAAAGACGACTGTTCCGTTCGATTTAGCGCTTCTGCTTTCAGAAAAGCCCGAAGGCATCAGCGGTTGCTTTGAGTACAAAACAGATTTGTTTGCAGCCTCGACGATTTTATCTATGGCAGAACGGTTTAAAATGCTTTTGCAATCCGTTGTTGCAGATCCCGATCTTACCCTCAACCAGATTGTAGAAAATTTCCACGAATCAAACAGGCAACAACAGTTGATGAAAGAGCAAGAGTATCAAAATACCGTGCGCCATAAATTAACTAACCTGAAACGCAAATCTCAAAAGCTATGAACAATATCACCCAAAAACAAAGCCTTGGAGACTTGGGAAAAATTAAGCGCAAAACAGTTAAAGTTTCCCAATCAGAATTGATTGAAGTTCAGCCTCTACTTCCAGGAAAAAATATCCCTGTGGTAATCAAACCCGTTGTAGAGGGGTTAAATCTTTTAAAGTGGGCGCAGAACAATCAAGAGACGATAGAGACACTTTTGTTACAATACAGATCCTTACTTTTCCGCGATTTCCACATCAATACGACAGATCTGTTCAACGAGTTTATCAAAGTCACTTCTACGGGGGAGTTGCTGGAATACCGCGATCGCTCATCGCCGCGCCACGAGATTAGCAACAAAATTTATACCTCTACCGATTACCCTGCCGAACAAAGAATCTTTTTACACAATGAGGGGACATACTGGCTAACTTGGCCTTTAAAAATCTATTTTGGCTGTCTAACAGCAGCGTCTCAGGGAGGGGAAACGCCAATCGCTGACTGTCGAAATATTTTTCAACGCATTGACCCCAAAATTAGAGAGCGTTTCATGGAAAAAAAAGTTTTGTATGTGCGAAACTACAACGACGGATTTGGACTAACCTGGCAAACAGTATTTCAAACAGAGGATAAAAATGTTGTAGACGAATATTGCCGCCGCAATCAAATTGATTTTGAGTGGAAAGAGAACGAACGCTTGAAAACTCGTCAAATTCGCCAAGCTGTTGCCAAACACCCTAAAACCGGGGAAATGATTTGGTTCAATCACGCTACTTTTTTCCATATTTCAACGCTAGAAGAACCCATGAAATCGGCATTGTTAGCAGAATTCAAAGAAGAAGATCTGCCCAACAACACTTATTATGGTGATGGCTCTCCGATTGAACCCTCAGTTTTAGACGAACTTCGCGCAGCTTATCAACAAGAAAAAATAACTTTCCCTTGGCAATTGGGAGATGTATTGCTGCTCGATAATATGTCAATTGCTCACGGACGCGAGTCATTTGTAGGAGCGCGAAAAGTTGTAGTAGGAATGGCAGAACCGTTTAGTAACTCAAATACTTATCTCGAAGGTGCGGCTAATAGTTAATGGCTAATGGCTAATGGTTAATGGCTAATGGCTAATCAAAGGAAAAATACTATATTACCGTTCCGAGCGCAATTAGCAATTAGCAATTAGCAATTAGCAATTACCAATTAGCAACTTGTCAACTAAAACACCATAGGACAAAAAAATGCAAAAAGCTACTCTTGAAGGGATTCGACTTTCTCCGCAACAAAAAGATCTGTGGCTGTTACAGCGAGATGAGAAAAAGCAGCCTTATCGCGTACAGTGCGCTATCGGGATCGAAGGAAATCTCAATAAAGCTATTCTCAAAACAGCTTTAGAGAATGTCGTTAATCGACAAGAAATTCTTCGCACTACCTTTGAGTGTTTACCTGGGATGGACATTCCAGTTCAGGTAATAACTAACGGCAATCTAGCGTGGCTTTCCGAACATAATTTTAGCGATGTTAATCCGGAGCTACAAAAAGCTAAAATTGAGGAAATTTTTGCTCAAGTTAGCCAGATGCCTTTCAACTTTGAGGAGGGGCCACTTTTTCAGGTATTTTTGATAACCTTATCACCTGACAAGTTTGTGCTAATTATTAGCTTGCCTGCGATGCTTGCAGATACGGTTGCGCTGAAAAATATTATGGGCGAAATTAGCCGTTGCTACGCAGCTAGCAGGCGCGGTGAAGAACTAGATGACGAACTGCTGCAATATGCAGATATCGCTGAATGGCAGAATGAATTGCTAGAAGGAGAAGAGACAGAAATTGGCAGAAAATACTGGCGCAAACTGGATATTGATAGTATTTTGAACTTAAATCTTCCTTTAGAAAATCGGCCTGAAGTCAAGCTTGAATTTCAACCTCAATCTTTGAAATTTACGATTAAAAGCGATTCGTTAGCTACAAAAACGAAGACTTTTATCAATACATTCTTGCTAACTTGCTGGCAGGTTCTACTGTGGCGGATTACAGAACAGTCTGAGATAGCGATCGCTACAGCCTGCGATGGTCGTAAATATGAGGAGTTAGAGCCAGCAATAGGGCTATTTGTCAAATATCTACCGCTGAAAATACATTTAGAAAATCGGTGTAAATTCAGCGAAATATTAGAACAGGTTAATGAATCTCTCCGCGAGGTATACAAATGGCAAGAAAGTTTTAGTTGGGAACAAATTGTTGGTAATAATACTGAAGAAACCCAGGCTAATTTTTTCCCTTTCTGCTTTGATTTTGAGACAGATATTGCCAAAGAAACAGCGGGTGACGTATCTTTCTCAATTTTTAAGCATTACGCCTGCATTACTCGGTTCAAAGTTAAACTATCTTGTATTCAAAAACAGGATGGTTTGGATGTAGAGCTTCACTACGATGCTAATTTATTTGAAGCCGAGTATATCAAGCGTTTGGCGAGACAATTTGAAACATTGTTCCACAGCGCCCTCGCCCAACCGGAAGCATCAATTGACGAGTTAGAAATACTCGATAGCCAAGAATTAAATCGACTAATAATTGACTTCAATAGCACCAGAAGCGATTACCCAAAATCTCAGTGCATTCACCACATATTTGAGGAAAAAGTTAAACAAAATCCAGACAAAATAGCCGTTGTTTTTGCAGAGCAGCAGTTGACCTATACTGAACTAAACGATCGCGCCAATCAACTGGCGAACTACCTACAAAACTTGGGAGTAAAACCAGAAGTATTCGTGGGGTTGTGCGTAGAGCGATCGCTTGAAATGGTCATCGGTATCTTGGGCATTTTGAAAGCAGGGGGAGCCTATGTACCCCTTGACCCCCTTTATCCAAAAGAGCGATTATCCTTCATGTTAGAGGATACCCAAACACCCATATTATTAACCCAGAAGCGATTGGTAGAAAGTTTACCCGAATCTAACGCAAATATCATCTGCTTAGACACAGAATGGGAAACGATCGCTCGGCAAAGTAGAGAAAATCCTGCCAATGCTAACGCTGCTGAAAATTTAGCCTACCTAATTTATACCTCTGGCTCCACTGGTAAACCAAAGGGAGTGCTAGTAACCCATCAAAACTTGGTTCATTCAACTTACGCTCGGATTAATTACTATCAAGAACCTGTTACTAGCTTCTTATTGCTCTCGTCCTTTGCTTTCGATAGTTCAGTAGCGGGTATCTTTTGGACGCTATGCTCTGGCGGAATTCTTTTTCTGCCTCAAGATGGTCTACAAAAAGACATACCACAACTTATAGAATTGCTCGAACGCAATCCTATTTCCCATTTATTAAGCCTTCCCTCCCTGTATGCTCTTCTATTAGAACAAGCCGCACCAGAACAGCTAGCTTCACTTCGTACTGTCATCGTAGCCGGTGAGCCTTGTAAGAGAGAATTAGTTGCACGTCACCTTAAAATGCTGGCAAAAACATCTCTTTTTAACGAATATGGGCCGACAGAAGCAACAGTTTGGAGCAGCGTTTACAATTGCCAATCGCTGGAAGCGGGAAGATCGCAAGTTCCTATCGGGCGTCCTATTTCTAACACCCAAATCTATATACTCGACTCTCATTTACGTCCAGTTCCCATAGGCGTGTCTGGCGAGTTATATATTAGCGGCGACGGCTTAGCACGAGGATATCTCAATCGCCCCGATCTAACTGCGGAAAAATTCATACCCAATCCTTTTAATCCTTCAGATCGCCTGTACAAAACCGGAGATTTAGGCCGCTATTTGCTCGACGGAAACATTGAGTTTTTAGGCAGAATTGACCACCAAGTAAAAATTCGCGGTTTCCGGATCGAATTGGGCGAAATTGAAGCAGTGCTGAGTCAACATCCAGCCATTCGGCAAGTCGTTATCTTAGCCAGATCGGATGAATCAGACAACAAGCGCCTGGTAGCCTACATCGTACATAACGAGCAAATTACTAATCCAAAATCTAGCGAGTTGCGCGAATTCCTTCAGGAAAAATTGCCAGAGTATATGGTGCCTTCAGTTTTTATTCGGCTGAAAGCCCTACCGCTAATGCCCAACGGCAAAGTAGACATCAAAAAACTTCCAGCACCAGAGACAGTCAGATCTGAATTATCAGAAACTTTTGTGGATCCAAACACCCCAATAGAGAAAGTATTGGCAGAAATTTGGGCTGAAGTATTGCAAATTGATCGCGTAGGTATCCACGATAACTTCTTTGAGTTAGGTGGGGATTCTATTCTGAGCATTCAGATTGTAGCCAAAGCTAACAAAGCTGGTTTGCAGATCGCTCCCAAGCAAATTTTTGCTCATCAAACGATTGCGGAATTGGCAGCCGTAGCTAGCACAATTCGCATTATTCAAGGCGAACAAGGGTTAGTAACTGGAACGCTACCTTTGACTCCGATTCAACACTGGTTTTTTGAGTTGAATCAACCAGATACCCACCACTGGAATCAAGCTTTATTATTGGAATTGCGGCAAGTATGCGATCCTAAGTTGTTGGAGAAAGTGGTGCAGCATTTAATCGAACATCACGATGCTCTCCGCCTGCGTTTTATTCAAAATCAATCAAGCTGGGAGCAAATAAGCGTTAGCCCCAACGAAGTTGTACCATTTACTAGGTTCGATTTTTCAGCGCTACCAGAAATTGAACAAAAAGCAGCAATTGAAGCAGCCGCAAGTCAACTACAAGTTAGTTTAAACTTATCAGAAGGGCCGTTGGTGCGGGTTGCTTTATTTGATTTAGGAGCGCAAAAAACAAGCCGCCTGTTGATTGTGATTCACCACCTTGCCGTTGATGGTGTTTCTTGGCGAATTTTGTTGGAAGATTTTCAGACAATTTACGAACAACTTTGTCGTGGTGAGGCGATACAGCTACCGCCAAAAACAACTTCGTTCAAACAATGGGCGTTGCGCTTGCAGGAGTACGCACAGTCAGCCGCATTGCAACAAGAGCGGAATTATTGGTTAGAACAAGAGCGATCGCATGTTTTTCGGCTACCCGTAGACTATTGTGGGGGAGAAAATGCGATCGCAACGGCAAATACCATATCCGTCTCGTTGAATCAGAAACAAACCCAAATCCTCCTACAACAAGTTCCTAAGACTTTTAACACCCAGATCAACGATGTCTTATTGGCAGCCCTATTACAAGCTTTTGCCGAGTGGACAAAACAACCGTTGTTGCTAGTAGATTTAGAAGGACACGGACGGGAAGAAATCTTCGATGATGTAGATTTATCGCGTACTGTAGGCTGGTTCACCACCATTTTTACAGTGATATTAAAACTAGAAAAAACACCCGATCCAAGCGCTGTTTTAAACGCAGTAAAACAGCAATTGCGTAACATCCCCAATCGAGGTATTGGCTATGGTGTGCTGCGCTATTTAAGCCAAAATATGCAAACTTTACCTCAAGCCGAGGTGTTATTTAACTACCTGGGACAATCTGACCAAATATTTCACCAGGCGTCTCTATTTGCACCAGCCCAAGAATCTAGCGGACTCACCCACAGTTTGCGAGAAAACCGCCGCTATCTGCTAGATATTAACGCAATTGTAGTTAAAGGTCAGTTAGAAATCAGTTGGACGTACAGCAAGGCTATTCATCGTCAAGCCACAATTGAGAAACTGGCTGAAAGTTTTATCAATAAACTGGAAACGCTCATCTCTCGCTCTCAATCTTTCTCAAGGGAAGATAACACTAACAGTACAGAACTTATCGCCACTCTGAACGCTGACTCTATTCTCGACCCCACAATTCGTCCTCCCAACATACCTATCGAGCCTAAAACCGAACCAACTGCTATCTTTGTAACAGGAGCAACAGGCTTTGTGGGAGCCTTTTTACTCCACGAACTTTTGCAACAAACTACTGCTGATATTTATTGCTTGGTACGTGCTTCTAATATAGAGGCTGCAAAGAAAAGGCTGCAAAGTCACCTTGAATCTTATTTACTCTGGAATGAATCTTTAAGCCACCGAATTATTCCAGTTGTAGGAGATTTATCGCAGCCGCTGTTAGGTCTTTCCGATGACCAGTTTCAAGTATTGGCAAATAAAATCGATGTTATCTATCACAATGCTGCATTCATAAATCTTGTCTATCCCTACTCTGTAGTCAAAGCTGCCAACGTTTTAGGAACGCAGGAAATTTTAAGGTTGGCAAGTCTTGTCAAAGTGAAACCCGTGCATTTTATGTCTACCTTGAGCGTTTTTGAATCAGTTGACCGCTCTGTGGTCGAGAAAATTCCGGAAGTGAATAATCTGGATAATATTCCCGTACCTGAGATTGGCTACGTTCAAAGTAAATGGGTAGCAGAAAAGTTAGTAACAACCGCACGGGAACGAGGAATTCCAATTGCTATTTACAGGCTTGGACGTATGTCAGGGAATAGCAAAACAGGCATTTCTAATACAGATGACTTCATTCACCGAGTGCTAAAAGGCTGTATCGAACTTGGAAGTACGCCAGACTCCGACACGATGGTAGACATGACTCCTGTAGACTTCGTGAGTCGTGCGATCGCTCATCTATCGATGCAAAAAGAATCTCTAGGAAAAGCTTTTCACCTATTCAACCCTAACCCTATCCCTTGGCGCGAAATTGTCAGTTGGATGCGCTCTTTTGGCTACAATATTCAGCATATGTCCTATAATAGTTGGGAATCAATGCTGATGGATAAGTGGCAAACAAAAACGCTTGATGAAACTGAGTTTAATGCTAAAAGTGCCTTACATTCACTTGTGCTTCTTTTGGTAAAAAATCCCAAGGATTCAAATTCCAACTTGCCAGAGCCACAGATCGACTGCCAAAATACTCTTAATGGACTTGCAAATACCTCGATTGTTTGTCCAGCCATAGATGATAAGCTGCTTCGTACTTACTTCTCATACCTGATTCAAAGTGGTTTTCTAGATTCACCCCAGCCTAGCCACCAGCCTGGATATACCTAAAAAATAGATATGGTCGTTGGTGCGTTACGAAGAAAGCTAACGCACCCTACAAATAGATATGGTGGATGGTGTTGACGCTATCGAAGAGAGCACCCTACAAATAGGGTTGGGGGATCGATCCGTAAGTCCTGAGTTGACTGAATTCACGCAAAAAAAGGAAAAATAAATTTTATGAACCACACAGAAACTAGCTTACAAAAAGCTCAAACCCAATCGAACCAAAGTGAAAATTCCTGCCAGCAGTATCTGGAATCTTTCATTGCAAGCTACAACAACCGAACCAAAACATCAAAACAACTCGCGCAAACTTATCGCCCAGTGCTAGCCGATCCAAGAGTTTCAGAAGGATTCAATCTTCCTTTTAAGGAAATGTGCTATCCCATCGTTGGCAAGCGTTCTCAGGGGTCTAGGATATGGGACATAGATGGTAACGAATATATAGACCTGATGATGGGGTTTGGAGTAAATCTTTTTGGTCACAATCCGCCTTTTATTAAAGCAGCGTTAGCAGAACAACTTGAGCAAGGTATACAACTAGGGCCGCAATCTGAATTTGCTGGTGAGGTTGCTCAGTTAATTTGCGAACTGACGGGAATGGAACGAGTAGCTTTTTCTAATACAGGCACAGAAGCCGTGATGACTGCAATCCGTTTAGCACGAACTGCAACAGGTCGCAACAAAATTGCCTTATTTTCAGGTTCTTATCACGGGCATTTTGATGGAACTTTAGTTAAAGCACAAACAGGAGATGGAAATCCTCGTGGTGTAGCGATCGCACCTGGAATACCGCCAAATATTGTTGAAGATGTTTTAGTTTTAGATTACGGGAATCCTCAATCCCTAGAAATAATAGAAGCTCATCGGCAAGAATTAGCGGCTATTTTGGTTGTACCCGTGCAAACAATGCGACCCGACTTACAGCCTAAAATGTTTCTTCACCAACTCAGGCAATTGACAAAAGAGTCAGGAATTACATTGATTTTTGATGAAATGGTGATTGGCTTCCGCATACATCCAGGTGGGGCGCAAGCATGGTTTGAGGTTGAGGCAGATATAGCAACTTATGGAAAGATTGTTGGTGGTGGAATGCCGATAGGAGTCATCGCTGGTAAGGCTCTTTATATGGATGCGATCGATGGCGGTATGTGGAATTATGGAGATGCATCCTATCCTGAAGCGAAAACAACATTTTTTGCCGGAACTTTCTGCAAGCATCCGTTAGCGATCGCTGCTTCACGCGCAGTAGTTAAACATTTAAAAACTACTGGTCCCGCTCTTCAGCAACAGTTGAATCACCGCACATCACAATTTGTCGCAGCATTGAATGCTTACTTTGAAGAAGATGAAGTACCAATTCGGATGGCGAATTTTGGTTCCCTATTCGGTCCCGCTACATTAGGGCATTCCGGTGTAGCGGGGAATTCTGCTATCTCCCAGAGTATAAACTTACTACGATACCACTTGATGTACAGAGGAGTTCTCCTACTTGGTGGAGGTGGTTACTTATCCACAGCTCATACAAATGAAGACATCGATTGCATCATTCAAGCTGTGAAGGATAGCGTAGCAGAACTACGAGCAGCAGGTTTTTTGCCCGCCCTTTCTTCTAATTCCTCAAATGCAAGAGCAAAGATAAATCATACTAAATAGCCCTCAGTTTCGGGTATAGAGAGCCAAATCATCGGTTGGTTTAACCGAAGTAATTTCAAAACAGTTAGTCAAGCCAGGAGAAATATTTCATGTCTTCAGCACCTCGCTATTCCAACTACGATTCTATTGCTTGGGTATACAAAGAATACTTTGGTCATCAGCAGCTTGAGAAAGCACTATCACCTTTAGAAAAATTGCTGCTATCACATCTTCCTGAAAAAGCGCACATTCTCGACCTCTGTTGTGGTTCAGGAGAACTGGCACAACATCTGCTAACAAAAGGTTACCAAGTGACTGGACTAGATGGCTCAGAAACTATGTTAGGTTATGCTCGCGAGAATGCACTAGGCAGTGAATTTATTTTGAGTGATGCACGCTTCTTTGAGTTGCCACCTACGTTTAATGCAGTTGTTTCGATATCTGGTTCTCTTGCCCATCTCATAAAAATTGAGGAATTAACCTGTGCTTTCCGTAATGTGTATGCGGCGCTGCTAGAAAACGGCCTGTTCGTATTCAACATGTATTCTGAAGAAGAGTATCAGTCAGATTGGAACGGTAGCCTTTCTGGCGATGTCAAACAGGAATATGCCTGGGCTGTTCAAACGAACTATCACCCCGAAGAGAAAATAGGCAGACTTAATTTCACGGTATTCCAATTGGTAGAAGGAAACTGGCAGCGTTCTGACATTTCTGTAGAAGAAAGATGTTATGCGATCGCCGAAGTTCAGTCGGCTTTAGAAACAGTAGGTTTCACAGAAGTTAGTGTCTATGATGCCGAACGGGATTTGGCAGTAGAGCAAAGTGCTGGTCATCTCTACTTTGTTTGTCGTAAGTGACTAACCTGTACAGACATAAAAAGGCTAAAGCTCTGCGCTTAAGGAAAGGCAAAGTTATTCGCCTTGACAAGCCAATACCGAGCGAGTAAGTTCCAAAGATAATGACCAAATCGACCAACCTGCACAATTTCTTGATTATTTGGAGCGGACAGGTAGCTTCGATTTTAGGCTCAGAGATGACGAATTTTGCCATGACCATTTGGGCTTGGCAATTCACAGGTCACGCAACGCCTTTAGCTTTAATCGTTTTTTTTGTCCAGACACCCAGAGTCATTGCTGCTGCCTTTGCGGGGCCGTTAGTCGATCGTTGGAATCGCAAGCAGTTGATGATGATCGGCGATATGGCAGCCGGTATTTCTACGATTGCCATCCTTTTACTGTTAGCAACCAACCAGTTAGAAATATGGCACTTATATGTGAGTGGAGCGATTAAAGGGCTGTTTGGTTACTTCCAAGAATTGGCTTACTCAGCCTCGATGTCTACGATCGTTCCCAAGCAACATTACGCGCGAGCCACCGCGATGGAATCCTACATTTCCTATTCTGGTTCTGCAATTGTTGCACCAGCATTAGCCGGGACGCTCTACTACATTATTGGCTTGCAAGGAATTTTAGTTATTGATATTGTCACCTTTGCGATCGCTCTGGGTACAATCTCATTTGTGCATATTCCCCAACCAACAGCAACCGAAATTAAAGACATCAACAGCGGCAATATTTGGCAAGAGCTAACTTTTGGTTTCCGCTACATAATCAAGCGTCCTAGCCTTCTGGCAATTCTTGTTTTCTTGCTGAGTTCTAACTTAGTCACCAACGCAGGTGGTGCGATCGCAGCGCCTATGATTTTAGCCAAGAGCGGCAACGATGCAGCAGCGTTTGCCAGCGTGCAATTTGCCATTGGTGTAGGTGGGTTAGTTGGTGCCGCCGTATTGAGCGTTTGGGGTGGTCCAAGTCGTCGCATCCACGGGCTATTGCTTGGCGGCGCATTAGGAGATATTAGCGGCGTGATGCTAGGTTTGGGGCGGATACCATCAATTTGGATGCTAGCTGGCTTTTTTGAAGCATTCTTTTCACCTTTTTTCGGTAGCTGCAATCAAGCCATCTGGTTATCGAAAGTAGAACCCCATGTCCAGGGGCGAGTTTTTGCCTGCCGCTACCTGATTGCCCAGATTACTTCACCACTGGGACTGGCGATCGCCGGACCATTAGCCGATCGTATTTTCGAGCCAGCAATGATGTCTGGCGGCAGTCTAGCTGGAATATTGGGCGGCATGTTCGGTACTGGAGCCGGAGCCGGGATGGCACTTCAGTATACTTTATTAGCTGGCTGTGGCGCGTTGATTTGCTTGGGTGCGTATACCTTCCGCTTACTGCGTGACGTGGAAGACCTCGTGCCAGACCACGAGCAAAAGGACAGGTTAAGACAGTGGAACGAATATCAATGAATAAATTCGAGAATGCCAGTGCAAGCGGATGGTTTGACGCTTTTCATCGATCAGTTCTGCGATCGCGGTTTCATCGTACTTTCATAAGAACGGCGGAGGTCTTTAAGCTGATCGAGAAGTTTAAAGGATTCTCTAATTGAGGGTTGGATTTCAGCGGCTAAATTCCACCTTAGAGATTTAATTGCATAATCCACATCTTTTTGGAGCAAATCTATCGCTTTATCCACTTCTTCCTTAGTACGATTTTTATTTGATAAAACCTCACGAGCCAAAATTTTAGGCATCGAAAAAACTTACTTGACAAGCTACTATTGTAACAAGTTGCATAGATGCACCCAAAAAAACCAGGCAGTCAAAGTAGCGCTTGTTCTTTAGGAGTAGGACTTGGTTCAATCTCTTGAATTATCTCTTTAACTAAAGGTTCTGCTTTTGGGAACAGCAAAAAAATTGCGATCGCTATCAACAATCTCATCATTGTTGGAGTTGCGCTCGTTTCACAAACCTTTCCAATGATTTCAATTTTTTGGTAGGCTCGATCTAAAACCTCGATTTTTTCCTCAACTTCTGACAAATCTTTTAGACAGCGATCTTGGTTAACTTCTAGTGTCATTATTCTAGAAAGCAAAGTTTCTTTAGCCGCAATCGCGTCTTCTATTTGCTTAATTTTTGATGAATTTTCATTAGCGATTGTTTCAACTTCCGCTATTTTTTCTTTAAGATCCATTACTGTATTCCTTCATCTTAAAACTAACTATTTTTAAACTATGTATAGTTTCCTATTGTTAGCATCGTAAAAAATACCGATTTTAATTCTAAAGTTTTGATTAAGTCCGGTTAAATGTTCAGTAAAAACAACAGTGTTCTGAGAAAAATCTCGCCTACTGAGTTGATAAAAACTAGGAGCGCTGGCTTTTTTTCAGTTTGTAAGGAAGCAAAAAATTGGTTTCTGCCCAAAAGCCAAGCTTATGCTTTTTGGCCTCAGCACATGCAGATAAAATACCAATGTACAAATCTAAATCGTTGTTTGGAAAATCGTACTGCTGAAAAGGTAGTGAATTAGCTACTAATCCATTTTTGGCGAGAATTACTGCAATAGAGTTTCCGACATCTGGTGAATCAAAATACCAATCGCCGATTCTACGACCAAATGCATCTAGTTCGTTTTGAGCTACAATAATCTTTTTGCCACCAATTAAATTAGTTAAAAAGTGACGCGACAGCACGCCCCATTCCCAATGCTTAACTAATTCTGGGTTGTTAGATCTTTGTCTGGGTTTCCGTATTTCAGGTGCGTCTATCCACCTAGCCCGTGATTTAAAGCTGCTACCATTTTCCCGCACAACTAAAATAGTATCTCCGTCAAAAACATAATTAACCTTTACTTCAATAACTTCCATATTTTTCCGTTTTAATAGGGGGTTTTGGTTGGATTAGAATTGGATTAATAAAGCCCAAATGATGGTTATGTTTAAGGGAATATCGTTACATATTGGGATTAATAAAGTCAATCAACAATCTTATTATCCCATAAAAGTACCAGATTTGTTTGCTTGTGAAAATGATGCCGTAGCTATGCAGGTGATCGCAAAAAAGGTTGGGTACAAATCCGTAGTACTGAAAAGTGAAAGTGCAACTTACCAGTGTGTTACCAGTGCGATCGCGGATATCGCAAGTCAGCTTAAATCGGGGGATATTTTTCTGCTAACCTATAGCGGTCATGGATCGCAGTTGTTTGATGTAAATGGTGATGAAAGCGATCGCTTAGATGAAACTTGGGTACTGTACGACGATCAATTGATCGACGATGAACTATACAGGCTATGGTCTAAATTTGCACCCGGAGTCAGAATCCTAGTAATTTCTGATTCCTGCCACAGCGGAACTGTAGCCAGATTTAATCAGGTCAATGAAAGTGTTTCCAGGCAGAAGGTTTCGAGAGGAATAGCAGAAAAGTCAATGTTAGAAGTACAGGCTTCTGGTATTTTAATATCCGCGTGTAAAGATAATCAGGTTGCATGGGAAGTGGGAAAAAACGGGCTTTTTACTTCCAAACTAATTGAAGTTTGGAATCAAGGATCTTACAGAGGAACTTATCGGCAGTTTAGAAATGCGCTCGCTGCTAAGTTACCACGTCGCCAGTCACCAAATTACTTTCTGTTTGGCTCAAGAAACAACAGGTTTGTTAGACAAATTCCTTTTACCGTTTAGTTCATTAATTTGGGGGTTATTATGTATCCATATCTCAGCGAAGTCCTAAATTCTGAAAAGTCTTACCGATTAGAAGAAATCCCAGGGATCGGGATTAAAGAAATTCAGACGGTTTTAGTTAAAGCTGGATATTTGAAGATCGATGAAGTTGATGGAGTTTTAGGCGATCGCACTTCAATAGCTTTTCAAGGATTCAAAATAGATAATTACTTAGAGTTTCCCTTGACTCTAGGGGCATCAACTGCACAAGAATTATTGGATGCTGCGGGAGTAAATCACCCCAAAGATACGGAAGAAGCAGTAAAAACAGATTCTTTAACCGTAAAAGGATCTAATACAGGCAATTCAATGCGCTTACCAACAGGCGAAACTGTTTATGCCAATCAACTGATTATTGAATCAATCCCCCTTACTTGGGGAGAGATGACCAAAAATTGCACCCGCTTTCCTGCTACCAAAGAAATTGTCTTCAATATTGAAGTTATTACTAAAGAATTTGGTGAGATTAGGGATAAAGCTGGCGTGCCACTTGTTATCACTTCTGGTTATCGTCCAGCAGCTGTCAATCGGGCTGTTGGAGGAGCAAGGTTTTCTCAGCATGTTCACGGGCTAGCAATTGATGTATGTCCAAAACCTGGTACTATTTCTCTCAACAAGCTTTATGAGATTATTAAAGCAGTTGCAGTTACTGGCGGTATTGGAGATGGGCGTCATCGGGGCTTTATTCACCGCGATCGCCGTCCCAATAAAAGGGTAATCTATTTCGGCTATTAGAAACTTTTTGGTTTGATTGGGAATACTTTTTTTGGATGCAGTACTAAGAGTGCCTTAGAGCGAGGCTTTTTTCCAGAGGAGATAGCGTTATTCTGCTACGCTATCGAATAGCAGAATTTGTTTTTTGCTATTGGGCAAAGAATGTTACCCGTTAATTAAAGTTGGTTCAATCCAACTAGATTTAATTTGAGATTGATTGGCACCGATTCGTTGCGATCGCCAATGTCCCCGTCTCCAATGCGTTCTCGGACTGCATCGAGTTTGATGCTCTTGCGATAATTTAAAAGTTTGAGAATAGCGACAGGGCGTAAGCCCTAATCTCTTTTCGGGTAAGCGTCTACCACTTGCAAATAGTTGTGGTAGAATATGGATATGCTGACAATGAACTACACCTACCGCATTTATCTGGACCTTCACCAATCGGCAATCATGCTCCAATGGCTCGAAACGTCGCGCAAAGTTTATAACCGTGCGTTGCGTGAACTGAAGGATTGGACGGGTTCGCGTAAGTGTCTGGCGGATCGGTGTTCTATCGAGCGGGAATACATCATTCCAGCAGATGTCCCGTTTCCGTCGTACCATCGTCAGCAAAATGATCTGCCCAAACTGAAAGAGTCTTGGACGGATCTTAAGAATGTACATTATCAAGTACTTCAAACGACGATTCGACGCTTGCATGATACTTGGGAAGCCTTTCAAGAACGAGGGCATGGATTCCCACGATTCAAAAAGGTTGGACAATTCAAGTATGCTTGTGTTTCCACAGTTCAAAACAGATCCCATCATGGGTGACATCATCAATCTGCCGAAGATTGGGAAAGTCCCCATGAGTTTGTCTCGTCCCATTCCTGATGGATTCAAGGTGAAGCAAGTTCGGGTCTTGTCGAAAGCTCGTGGAACGCAATGGTATGTGGTGGTTTCGATTCAGTCTGATGTGTCCGTTCCCGATGTCCCCTTTCATGGGAGAGCTATCGGCATTGACCTCGGACTGGAGCGATTTGCAACGGTTTCTGATGGCAGCTTTTTTGAACGCCCAAAGTTTCTCAAGTCTCAACATCGCAAGCTGAAATTGCTGCAAGGTCGAGCGGCTAGAAAACAAAAGCGTTCTGCCAATTGGGAAAAAGCACAAATCAAGGTAGCCCGGTTGCATCATCACATTGCCAACACCCGTAAAGACTTCCATCTCAAAACGGCACATAAACTCTGTGACCAGGCAGAGACAATCTTTGCAGAAGACCTCAATACAGTTGGACTGAATCGAGGAATGCTTCGCAAGGATTGTATTGATGCGTCGTTCGGAGCTTTTCTCGATTTGCTCGAATGGGTGTGCTGGAAGCGTGGCGCGTTCTTTATGCGCGTCAACCCCAACGGTACGTCCCAAACTTGCCCACATTGCGGCGCAACGGTGCGTAAGTCTCTGGATGTCAGAGACCATCATTGTCCTGAATGTGGCTATCAAACTCATCGAGATCATGCTGCGGCTGAGATGGTGTTATTGCGTGGACTCAATTTAGTACCCGTGGACAATCGGGGAATGGAAACTGTCTGTGCAGGCGAACTACCGGGGGCGGAAACGTCTAGGCAAGTGCCGAAAGCCCGTAAGGGAGTAACCAGAAAGCCTAAGAAGTGATTCTTAAGAATCCCCATCCCTCTACAGGGTGGGGAGGATGTCAAGAGCCATTGAGGTAACAAAGTCATCCCAAGGTAAATAATTTCTGGGATTGTGAAATCTGCGTTGATTGAATGAGTGAAAGTAAATTGAATGCTTTACAATAACTCTTAGCTTTTTACCTACTTCTTGGGGATCGTTTGAATCAAAGATTGAGTCAAGTTCTATTTTAACTGGAACACCTTTCATAAAAACCCTCCTAGAATTTGTGAAGTAAAGATCTACTATGATGTTAAATAATAGTAGATCTTTATGGTTTAAAGTGGAAATTGTCTAAGTTTCAAATCGTCAGGAAATTCTTCGATCGCACCACCTTTACGGCTTTTAAGTTTTAGTTTGTAATGGCATTCAGCTACGCCATTGATGTTGTCTCGATGCGATATGCTAGGGCGCGCACGCTGCGCGAACGCATTAGTTCCCAATTGTTTGATAAACACAGGAACTTTTGCATTTTCGCATTGATGGACAAGCGATCGCAACCACTCAATATGACATGGACGAGCATTGTTTCCTGACTCGCCGCCTGCAATTACCCAATTGATACCGGGTGACAATTTACCTTCTGGGTCTTCGTACAAGTACGATTCAATATCGATTTGTTCCAGCATTGGTTCACAGCTTAAAAATCGCATTGCGGCTGGGGTTTCTAGTAACAAAGGTATTCGTTGATTAGCGGCTGATTGGTTTTCGACTGTGGTTCCTAACCAAACGTTAGGTAAAGGCCAGGTAAGATTGTGTACAAGTAAATTGATTCTCATTTTTGTTTTTGGCTTCGCGCAATATTCCAACATTCTTTGTGGGCGTTTAGTCAGGATTTGAAAAGTGTGTTGTTTTGCGATCGCCATATAAGCAAATACTTCATCTAGCCAGCGATCGCTAACCCATTCACCGAATAAATCAGTCATGGAACAAACAAAAATTTTATGTGGCTTTTTTAGTTTCACCCATGATTCCAATACACCTCGATCAAGTATTAGATTATTCGGAACAGAACCTGTATAAGGCAAGTGGCTAGCAAAACTGAAGTAATTACTTTGGTTCTGTGTTTCTGCATAACATTTTTGGCAGCCAGCAGAGATTTTCCGACACCAATGTCCACCGTGTGAACCGTCTTTTTTAACCAGGTGAATTGGATTACTTGTCATATCCGTCCATTGAATTAAACTCATTGATTTTTTCTCCTATTCGTTAAATGTGTTTAATACCCAGTTAATTGCTTGAAGTGCATCTCCTAAAGTAAGTTCACCATCATCTAAAGCTTCTTGTATTATATTTTTCCAGTGTGTATAATTTATAAGTTGCTCTAGACAAACAGATATTGCCTTCAGTTTTTCAAGCATTTCTTCCTTTGTATTGGGTGATATAAACTGACTGTAAAACTGCGTTCGCGAAACACTTAACCCTTTTGCTTCTAGCGGATAAATTACCGTTACCAATGATTTTGTGAGACTAACTACAACAATCTCACCTGTAAATTTTGAATTCATACGAATCCTTGGGTTCAAAAGTTCAACATCAAAAAGCGATAGCATAAAAAAAGAGCCAGGATTTCTCCTGACTCTTTAATAGCCTAATGTTTCGGCTTCAGTAACGAGCTTTTAGCTGGTGGTAAAAGTTGAGGTTCTTCACCTGGTGGCAGTGCAGATTTTATCGGTTCATCCGGCACAGCAGTTAACATTGCGAAGGAACTATTCATGTCAAACAGTTCCCAAATTGTATCCTTTTGATGTTTGCTTCCGAGAAACAAACTCGTGAAGTTTTCAACTGTTGGCTGTACATAAGAACCAACTTTACAGCAATATGATTTGTTGCTACCTTCACCTTCTTTGACTGCTTTGAATTCGCAGGCGAACACGCATAAACTACGCCAGCGATCGCTCTTTCCACTTGCACGACTCGAAGTGAATTTCGCAAACACTAATTCAATAGCGCTGTAAAATTCATCAAGCGCTTCCTTGATGCTCCAAAGAGCTACATTCTTGAACCGAATTCGGATTGGGCGCTGGTGCAGTGGTTCATTGCGATCGCTTAGAAAAACTACTAAATGCTCGGAAACAGCATCCATTGTTTTCTTTTCCAACAGATGCTTATTTTCATCGTACCAGCCAATGGCTGATAGGGCTAAATCCCCCAATTCATCTGCACTTTTGTACCGAATATAGGGGCGAACACAACCAAGAATTACCATTCGTACCTGGCTCAAGAAAATACCTTTCTCTTTGCCACTTGGCAATTCAAATTCAACAATTTCTTGCTCGCCGATCCAGACTGCCTTTACCAGGTTTTTCTCTGGAATAAATATTCCAGCAGGATTGTCGTTAATGACGATCGCATAGGGCAACCGGGGAATTCGCGGTGCATTAAATTCTTCTCCCAAAAGTTCAGGGTCGATTTCAAACTCAGAGGTTATTTCTTCGTTGATTGTGTTTGACATTTCACTTTCTCCGGTTAGTGCAGTTGTTTCAGTTATTTCAGTGAGTTCAGTTTTTTGCTTTGGTTTCATGGTTATCTCCTGAAAAGGAAACCAACTTCAACAAGCGATAGCACTGGTTTCCTTTTATTAAGTTAAAGATCCAAATCTAAATCCAAATCAATCAGTGAGTAATTTTTTTCAGCGATCGCATTACGCATTCTGTCCGCCATTCCAGGTTTTCCTTTGATTCCGGAAAAAGAGTAATCAAAGCAATCGTGATTTAAGTCTGCTGAAACTAAACTAATTGTGGTAATAACCTCAAATAGTTCCAGCTTGGCAGACTCAATGTTTTTTCTGTATTCTGTCCACGGGTAAAGGGCATTTGTTGTGCCATTGTTGAGTACAGAATAGCACCAGTCTCCCGATTGATCTAGAAAGCACAGTTGAACCCACAGTTGGGCTGGCATGTGAGCAAAGGGCTTTCCCCAAGTTGGTGTTGATGCCCAAAGAAGAATTACCTTTAACGAGTCACCAACATCAACTAATCCGTTTTTCTTTTCTAGGTAAACCCTTCCATATTTTCGATTGAATCTGTAACGTTTTAACTTCATTTCTATCTTCCCTAAATTCTCAAATTCAAAGGGCGATAGCACTTGGATCAATCAACAGATGATTGATTTAATTTTACCTGATTTAGATACACAGATAAACCAGGAACCAATTCAGAGTTTTCCTCACGGTGCTTGTCGTAATCGCTTTTTAGTTTATCTGTCTGTGGTGAAGATAGTAAACTATCTTGTTTTGATTCTAAGAGTGCGATCGCGTTGGTATGTAAATCGATTTCAGTTTCAATTTCTGCAATAGCGATCGCATTTTTACGAGCCAATTCAGCCGTTAGTCCTAGAATTTCCTGGTCTAGTCTAGAAAGTGTTTCATCCTCGTTATAACGTTTGCGAAAATGCAGGACAATTTTGGCTTTTCCGTTGTTGTAAACAATTTGGTTTTTCTTCTTGCCGTTGGATTTTACTTCAATAGCGATCGCATCAGGCGTAATTACCTCAATTTCGTCCATTAGTAACTAAATTTTTTCTCGCAAAAGGGCTAATTGTTCAAGGTAGCTCATTATGATATGCTTTGAAGGGTGATTATTGTTTCCATTTGGGCGTTACAGCAGTTTTCAGGAGGGTGTATGAAAGCTGCTGTTTTATTTAGTTTCTGCTGGCGCAGTCTGCAACTGTAGCAACTGAGGAAATAATTCTGATCGTTATTTCTGGATCAAACTGGTTCAGTTGTTTTACAGCCAGTTGAAAAGTTTTAAACTTTTCAATTGCATACAAATCATCAACAAAGCCTGTAATTTCCAGAAACCGATAATAATCGATTTCCCAGTAAGCCTTACTTAGCAATGCTAAAAAAAGTGCAATTGTTTCGTTGTTCATGAAATTTTATCTCAAGATCAAAACCATCAAGCGACAGCACCAATTACCAGATAGCATTTTTGAAATAGCGCTATCCGGTAATTGCTGTGAATAGCAGTGCAAAAACTGCTATTCTATTTTGCCTAATAGTGTCAGCAAGAAAGTACCAGCACTAATTGGAGTAAACTCTGTGGCTACAGATTCGTTTGGTTTACGAATTAAGTAGGTATTTTGGTTGGTGCGATCGCACTGAACAACCAATCCTTGTTTAATGGCCTCTGCTGCCAACAAAGTAATGCGAGAGTGAATGTGAGAAGTGATTACTTTTTTAGGTTTCATGATGCCCCCGATTAAAACAAACTTAATTGTTGATAGCGTTGTTTAAGGCAAAACTTTTTGGTTTTGGGATTGAAGATAACTGTGGGTAAGTTATGAGCGATCGCTAAACTTACTGCATGAAAAGTTCCCCCAGTTTTGGACCCGTTGTACACGGCAAGACAAAGAGCGGAGTGTTTAACCATGTACAAATTTCGTTGATTCATTACGCCTGGAAAATACTTTGGATAAAGCACTTTAACCGAGTCGGCTTTATCTAAAAGCTTTTTGTATTTGGCTTTCTCGCAACGTTTCCATAATTCTGATTGATCTAAACAGGGGACAATCGCAGTCCATTTTAGATGGCGCTTAGTCAATATTTCAGCAGCTATTTGATCTGCTCCTAGTGCCATGCCAATCAGAAAGTTTGTGGTGTTTTTATCCAATGCTAGATCTATTAAGTTGTTAATTCCTTGAAGATTAGAAGATAAATTAACAAGGTATCTGTGACCAGTAAAAAACGCCTTCATGGTTGACTCAATTTAAGTTGACAAAAAAAGCCCGTTTGACTAAACAAACGGGCATCAGTTTATTCAAGAGTCAGCTAGATTTCTTTTCTGACGTCATTCAAAATTTCTATTGCCTTTTCTAAAAAGGATTCAGCAAATTTCAGCCGCTGTTCTTTTGGCACAACATTGTTTTTCAGGTTTTTAAGCTGATATTGTGCGCTTAGTAAATTGGAGTAAGCGATCGCTAGCTTATTTTGCAATGGGGTTGTTTCATGCTTTTGGGTTGAATTCATTGCTACTTCGTCCTCCTCATAAATGTATTCCGGATAAGAAGCGTTGCCCCATTGAACCCATTGATTTATTTTGTATGGCATAACAGAAAAACGGTGAAAGGTCAAATTCAAAAAGCGATAGCATTGTTTAACAGTTGTTTGTTAGCTTTTGTTTTGTTTTCTTTTATTAAAGATCAAGGACGCTACCGCGTATTGAAGTTGATGAGTTCAACTATTCGCCATGAAAGCAACGTTTTCATACCAAGGGGTTACTGCTTACTTTTGGCAGGAGTCCTGGAGTGATGAAAAGATTTGGCATTATTGCTTTGATGTGGACGAGATGCAGATTCCCGGTACAAAAGATTTGGGAGAAACCACTGCGTTAGCGATCGCTTGGATTAATAATTTCATCGCTCAGTACGGGCCATTAGAAGAAATAAATCTTCTAGCTCTTCCTGATGAGTTTCCAGAAGTAGACTTTTAGACAAAAGATCCCAGATCCATAAAGGATTTGGGATCTTTTTTTTAATGCGATTGAACTCGACTCTAAGTGCGCGATATGCCAAGGAATAGCTGAGCGATATGCCAAGGGCTAGCTGCGCGAACGCAGCCTGAATCAATAAAAAAAATCCCAGATCCTTAAAAGGATCTGGGATTTTTTTAACTAGAATACAACGGGTGAATTCGTATCAGACTGTTCAACAAACCCATTATCTCCGTTATCACGACTACGACGGACGGAATAATACTCATTCCGAATGTTAATAAGTTCGTTGACAGTGTACCCCAACTCACCAATTAGTTTAGTGAGTTTTGGCAAATCCATCTTCTGAACTTCATGTTCGTTCCACTCTACCAGAAATTGTTCGTAGCCTTCAAGCCCACGAATATTCTGATTTTCCGCCTTGTACGCTTGCCAAGCAAGAATTCGCAGTGCATCACGAATTTGAGATTCTTGCTTAGCCTTTTTGGAAGGGATATTGATAGCCATGTTAGGAAACCAAAAAACATCAAATTCAAATCGCGGTAGCGACCAAAATCTCTGATTAGGGTTGAATTGTGAATCCCCTTTAACGCAATAGTTCGCCAAGATCCGCGATATGCCAAAGGCACGCTATTAACCAAAGCATTAAAAAACCCCCAGATCCGCGCATCTGGGGGAAACAACTATCGCTTAGGAAAATAACCTTTTGCTTCGTTCAACTTCCAAAATACAATACTAATTTCTTGACTTAGTATCTTTGGAACAGAGTGAAAAACTTTGCAGTTAAACTCAACGATATCGCCATCACTAAGTTCGTATTGCTTGTGGTCGCGATCGCCATAACCAAAGATCGCTTTACCCAAATTGACATTTTTAGCGATCGGCATGGCATAACTATGATCGCGGTGAGGAAGGATCTTTCCATGACTGGTGAAACCATTGTGCTTGCCGCCAAAGGTAAGCAATCCGATATTACAGCCGGGAAAAACCCTTTGGCTAAACTGATAAATGCGTGAGTCGTAGTATGCTTTAGTTATTTCACCAGTCTTTAAATTACATTCGTGAAATAACCAAAGACGGTATCTGCCTTTAGCATAATTGCTAACATCGGGATTCATGCTAGCAACTCGATCCCTACACCACTGCCGCAGATCTTCTTTTCTGCAACTCGGCCTACCAGTTTAAGACGATCGGAGTAACCGTACTTCATAGAGAATTCAAACTCGTCAGTTTCAGTACGCGGTAGCGATCGAGATTGTTGCTTACAAACCTTTTTTTCTGTAACGGTGAACGATCGCCACAAATAGAAATAAAAAAACCCCAGATCTTTAGCAGATTTGAGGATCTTTAACCACTAACTGTTGGCAATATACCAATCAACAAACCGCTTAATGAGTTCTGCTACCGGCTTATCATGCTTGGATAAATACCAAAGAGTGACCTCGTTGCCATCTTTGACAGTGTTGATCAAACTAAGCAAGTAGCGATCGATCTCATTTTCCTGGACGGATTGCCAAAGAAGCCTCCGTTTTTCTTCTACAGATTCACCGGGAAGGTTATAAGGAGATATACCTTTGGACTGCTTGCGAGCCCAGCTTGCTAATTGGATATTACTTTCACAATAACCAATAACCTTATTCAGCTTGATAAACAGTTGCTGCTGTTCAAAAGTTAATGGTTTTCCATCAACAAAGATCGATCCGGTTTGGCTGTTAATACCAATGTGAAGATCTTTGACATTTTGGATAAGGATCATGGGATTTTCCTCTTAACATCATCTTCAATACGCGGTAGCGTCCAAAAGGCTGTGATGTTAACGATCATCCCAAAAAAATAGAGCAAGAGCATTATTGCTGAGGCTTTAGCGCTATCTTTCTTTTTCCATTATCCATTTAACGCAACGTACAATTACATCGGCATGGCAAGGCAGAGGATGACACCAACAAGTCAAAACAAGATGTTTTCCTTTGTTAAGGCGATCGCGAATAGCTAGCAGTTCACCAACTACTGGATTAACCGTTCCCTCTTCTTGCCAAGACTTGATCTGTTGCCACAGCCATTTCCGGTAAAGTTCAATCACTTCAGAGCGTGAGCCATCCTTACCAATCACATAAGGGTTAGCTAAAGGACTTTGGGATAATCTGTAGCCAACGTGTTTTCTACCTACATAAATCGCATCAGAGGCAATAAATCCTATTTTTTTGCCATTGGCAACGCTAATCGATCCAGTTTTTTTCATAACTAAGATTTTCATAAACATCAACTTCAATATGCGTTAGCAACCAACTATGTTGGACTAAAGGGCGTTCGCGCAGCTAGCCCTTGGCGTATCGCAGCCGTCCACGCGATCGCGTAAATGGGAAAGGTTGCGCTAACTGTCTATTTGCTTAATTTTTGAAACTAATTCAAAAGCACCTATTAGACAGAGAATAAAATTGCTCTTTCTGCCCACTCCTTCCCACCTTGATCCCGGATTTCCTGTAACAATGTGTTGACATTTTTCTAACCAAGCAACACCGCCATTGTTTGCGATTGCATTAAACAGTGTTGGATACTGAAAGAGTTTTGCTGTTAAAATTTCTATCATCAATTGCATATCGTGCTTGAGATGGTTTGATTTGAACGCCTGATAGGCTTCCTCGGCATCAGCGAAAACACTGCCGCGAAATGTGACGGGATAAAGGTTTTTAACAGACCTTTTAAGATAACTCAGTTCAGTTGGGTTTGTTAACGCTGCGCCTAAACCCTTCATTTCTTTGCAGCCAGACCAAATATTAATTCCGTTAGCTCTCATTTTTATCTCTTCCAAGTACATCAAATTCTAAAAGCGATAGCATCCAATTTAATTAAAAAAGTAAACCAAAACATTATTGGTTTTGTTAAAATTGTTCTTGTCTTCCACCAACTGCATTCATTGATAACAAATAGCGCTATTTCCGTTATTTTGGAGTAGCGCTATTTATTAAGGTATCTGCTATTGGAGAGTCAGAAGTTCAAGAACAGAGTCAGGACTAAGCCCCCTGATTTTGATTTCCAAAGGAAACTTAGTAACGCGCTTGGTACGACGTGGATTACCTTCCCCTTTGTGAAAGTAACCACCGTTGCTAGCAATCCATTGGCGAAACTTATTGGCTTCGCTATGCGATCGCAATCCAATGTAAGTGATAAAGCTAATGAATCCAGAATCCTCATCCGGTGATTCTTGCCAGTAAAACTGGTTGCTAAAAGTCCCGCAAATGGTAATGCGATCGCTCAATTCAACAACAAGGTAATTGCCGTGGGGGGAACTTTCAATTATTTTTCCTTCAAGGCCGCAGAAGTTAATGTTCATGGTAAAATTGGGTTAAACGGAAGAACGGTTAAGTAAAAAAACCTTGGTTATTCCAAGGTTTTTTCGTTAGTGTTTTGACGTTACGCAACGTCTAACTATCAAGCCAAATCAAGGTATATCCTTGAAAAGTAACGGCGCGTAGCAAATCATCGTCACAAAGAACGATGATATTTCCATCGCGTGAGATTGAATGAATGCTGAAAATTCTCGATTCCATGAGAATTGCATTAATTTGCTCTACGGTCAAAGAAACAGAAGTTGCGAGTTTCATATCGAATCCGTTGGAAACATCAACTTCAAATAGCGGTAGCGTCCAATCCTTTCGGATAAAACAAACTTTTAAGAGGTCTAATGCTGTCAAGGGAATTTGTTGAAAACTGGTGTCAAAAAAACGGCTACACAGATCCAGAGTTGATAAATCATGAATGGTGGGCAATACCGCCAGAAGGCTTTATTCCTATACCAATACTGCAAGCCAAAAAATCTTTATCAAAGGCTCAAAAAATCCGCTTAATCGTTGATAATATTTGGTAAAACCTGGTAACATTTAAGGGTTAAAACTTTCATCATACTCGCACTTGCAGTCGGGTAATTAACTGGAACAAAGCCGAAAAACCAGGGGAAAATATGTCCGCAGGAAAACTAAGCTTTAGATCAACGGAATATAGGGTAAGAGAATCAGGAGAATGGTTAACCCAAAAAGTAGGTGTAATACGGACTGAGGGAACAACTGGTGCAGTAAGCGTCAGGGTAACCAATTCCTCAAACAGTTCAACTCCAGGACGAGCAACTAGAAAATTAGACTTTGAACCAATTAACCCAACTTCTTCAACAGGAACGGGTCAGGTTTTGAATTGGGCATCAGGGGAATCGGGAATAAAATTTTGCGAATTTAGAATTCTTAACGATGATTTAGTAGAAGGGAATGAATTTATTCCGCTATCTTTGGGAAGCTATACAGGTGGTGCGGCTCCAGGAAATATAACCACAGCTTCTTTAGTTATAGTTAACGACGACTCCCCAATCCCAGAGCATCGGTGGGACGGAACATCTTTACAATTCAAAAACCCAGATGGGACGTGGGGTGTTTCCACTAACTTAAAAGGCTTAAGCGGCGAAAAAGGTGAACCAGGCTCCAAGGGTGAAAAGGGCGATCGCGGTGAACCAGGAACCCTTGGCGGGAGTATTGAGGAAAAAGTAATATTACACCAAATGGTTTCTGGAGGAGAAGTTGATCTAGAAAATCCTTTAATTGTGGTTCAAAGAATTTCGATCAATAAACCAGCCAGAATTAGAGGATACCTTTCAGCCAAAAGTCGGTTAGAAGATGCAAATCGACCCACATTTGTATACCCAGTTCAAAGCGAATACAACGGTGGAGGAATTTTATTTTATCTGGTATTGGGAGTAAATAAAAAATCTGATTTGGATTTTTCATTAACGCCTCAAGTAGTAACATCAAAGCAAAAAATGTTTTTGCAAGTTGATGATTTATCGATGGATAGTTCACCGATAAATTTGGCGATCGTTGGTTTATAATCAAATAGGCGATCGCTGTGTGAGGTGAAGCTCTCAACCACCAGCACAGTCCATACAAAAATCTCACAGTTCCAACCACAAAAGGAGAATGTATGCCAGTAGGATTCAAGGAAGAAATAGTAGCAGATAACTGGAACGCAGATAAATTCAGATCCGCCCTAGTATCGCGATTAATTAATGTCGGATACTCTCAAGTAGTAGCAGCAGGCAACGATTTAATATTCAGCATAAAAGCGCCAAACAGTTCAACACAAAAAGACTCGGCACTTTTGAGACTGTTGGTAGAACAATCAAGCGGCACAAATATCAAAACCCAAGTGTGGCAGGGGGATGAAGTAAACGGAAATAATTTGCAAGGGCTCGGCTAGTGTAATGTCCGACGCACACGGTTCGACAAACAATATTGGATATGGTTCAAATGAGTCATTCCCAATTAAGTTTGTTTCACTTTCATCGCCGGAAGTTAAGCTAGTGGCTTGGCATCGCGCAGACAATCAGCAGGGATTAGGAAACGCTGGGTTTATATTCCCAGCTAAAAAATCTCAGTGGTGGAACGAAACATCTTTGTTTGCTTTTGCAGCAACCGGAACGGATGTTAATAGCTTGCGGTGTTTGCCAGGAAATTCTTATGGCCCCTCTTTCGCTGACTTCTCCTTTTTCCCAGAAGGCTTTCCAAATGGCGTAAACTTCGGTGGAACAAGAGATTTAGTTAAACGCATAATTTGTTCCAGAGATGGCGGAGTAGCAGCGGAATCAAGTTCAGATATTGGTGTTTTGGCGGCAGGTGGTATGGGACAACTTGCTCAACACGAAATAAATTCTGAAGTTTGGGTGAATATTCGTAACGCTCGTAGTATCGCTTTCAGAATTGCTTAACCATTTGCGATAAAACGCAGGTTTGTTACGCGATCGCTCCTTATAAAAGCGCGCAACCAATAGCGCGCGCAACTTTTACTCTTTATCCCAACGATCATGGAATCACCAACTTTTGAACTAGAAGTAGTCTATTCAGGCATTACAAGCACAATTGCTACCCCACCCATTGAAAGGCCAAACACACATTGGGATAATTGGGGCGATCGCGCTCTTTGGGGTCAGCCGATACGACAAACGCCATCGCTACCACCTGAAACCGTAAATGCCATCAGGTATCAATACCCGCACGGACAAATTTATCCAAGGTAGTTGAAGGCATTCCCAGGTTCTCCTGGGGTGTCGTAACAGCCGCGATTGAACTCGGCCCGCACTCGTGGCCTGTTAATACTAATTACCAATTACCAGTTAACTATTACCAATTACCTGTTACTAATTACCCATTACCCGTTACCAATTACCAATTACCAATTACCAATTACCAATTACCAATTACTAATTAACAATTACTAATTACCCATTACCCATTACCCATTAAAAATGAAACTAAGATGCATAGATTATTTGGCTGGGATAGGAGCGTGGGAATTAGCTATTGATTTAGTAAACATAAATTATCTTGTTCAATTTAACACAATTAAGTTTATTGAAATTAACCCTTTTGCATTTCATGTATTGCGATCGCATTACCCCGACATTCCAATTCACTCAGATATCAGAAACTACCAACCAGTACCAAGTGAAGCAGACATCTATTTAATTTCCTTTCCTTGCACAGGTACATCGATCGCAGGAAAGCGAAATGGCCTCGAACATCCAGAATCAAATTTATGGTATGAATCACTGCGATGCATCATTTTTGGAAGGCCAAAGTTTGTGGTTGTGGAACAACCTGAAGGTATTGTCAACCGAGGACTTCGAGCGGTTGTTGCCGGACTCCACTTGGCAGGATATCAAACAGAAATTGAAATTATCTCGGCGGCGGAGCTTGGAGCGCCCCATAGAAGAAACCGAATTTTTATTATTGCCTACGCCGACAACTTATGCATTAAGCAGCGGAAAGGGTGGTGCGAGTGGTCTGACCAAATTAGAAACCACATTGCGATCGCAAGGTCGCTTGAGTACCCAAGCCAAACTAAATCCCAAGCTTTGTCTTTGGATGATGGCCTTTCCAGATACCTGGCTGGATTGTCTTTTTCAGAGTGGTGGAAACGAAATTTAGCTCCGCGTTCTTCGGGAGTTGGAATGAAATTAAATGGTAGAAGAGAGGCGATCAATTTAACTGCAAGGTCGATTGTACCGCTACAAGCTGCGATCGCTCTGATGCGAGTTAAACATTTAGCGATGTTACTATAGTATTGGAAAATTATTCCCGACTTACATATGAGTTTTTTACAACAAATTCAACACGGAACATGGGTAGGAAAGGATGTATTTCAGCTTCCACAGTGGCTGCTTAATGCAACTGGAAGCCCTGAACAGTGGTTTTTGGGAATACCAGTAGTTAGAGATTTAATTGAGAGCGTTGTTGGGATCAGACATGCTTTTGAAGACCTTCGGGTTCACGCTACAGAAAGTGGTCAAGAACTCTTGGGAATGAGCGGAACAATTTTAGATACGCTTAAAAGTTTTATTGAAACAGCGCACGCCATAAATAGAGCATTTAATTCAAAGGTTCACCCAAATCCAACCGGCACTGGAAATAGTCAACTAACACGCTTGCGAGTTAGTAATGATGAAGTAATAATTTATAGAAAAACTTTAGGATTTAACAACAAAGATTCTCTAAAAATCGGTAGAAAATTATCAATATTTTAACAGATAATTTTACCAGCAATGCAAGGAATTATAAGCGCAAGAGAGCAAATGGCGCAATGGGAAGAAAATGCAGTTAATCGTTTGAATCAAATGCTGCAATAAGCAAGAAGTAGAGTCGAAAACGAAACAGGAAGAATTAAACGAAAAACACAAAGGCTAATAAGAAATATTACTAACGTTTTAGGACAATCAAGAAGTGGAAGATCTACACAATTTGCAAACATAGAAAGTTTAGTTCATTCGCGTGCAATTGTTTTGGTTCCGACCGTAGCAACTTCTGTTATTCCTTCTGTTATGGGAACAGTTGCTATGATAAAGGCGATCGCTACCATGCTTCTATCCTCATTTAGCTTGTCAGGATTATCAACCGCTGGGGTAAGTGCGCTCGCCTATGCAACAACCGCAACTGCTCTAAAAGTCCTCGGCAGTACAGGAGCAAATGCTTGTCGATACCTTTGCGCCGGTGCGTTAAAAGCTATTCCTGTTACACTCATACCCAGAGTCTTTTCTCATACAAAAATGTTCGCTGGTGCATGGAGCTTTATTGGTGCTTGGAGTCTTCCAATAATAATCGCTGCCATAATTATTGTTTCAAATCCAGATTAGATGAAGTCATCGGTCAACAAGTCTTCATTTTTGCCGAACCACAAAATAATGAAAATAATTTGCTAGAGCGGGTAACACCAGATATGTTATATGCAAAAATACAGGTATATGAAGATTTGGATATTAGAGAATACCTAGTAAAAAATGCTGAGGATCTTTGTTGGGAAACCGGAAATAAATATGAAAATATCTATGGTTTTACATTGGAAGAAGATGATGTGACGCTATCATTTTTGCTTAATGATTTTGAGCCAGTGAAAGTCTCTAACACAAACTTTGCTCGATTTGCTGTGTATGCTGATGAAGAATTTTACTAAGTTTTAACTCCGGAATTAATTACAGGGCAAGGACTATAGTCTAATATAAATGCTAAATTTTGTGCGATCGCTAAAATTGGGGGGAAATATGCTAGAAAAACTAACGCCAAAAGAAACTACACCAGAACAACCAACACCAGAACAACCAGAAGAAATAAGGAGAGAATCTAAAACAACGATATTTAGAAACATTAGGTAAGTTGAGGATGGAAGCGTGCGACTCGTTTCTAGGTAAATCCATAGCCTAGAGTCTGTTGAGGTCGCCTGATAAATAGCTCAACAGATAACTGTGATGGGATGTAAGTGAAAGCCTTACCCTCTAGGGATGGAGTGACGCCGAACC